>JBJONS010000544.1:0-4111 GCA_046051725.1 Pseudomonadota bacterium
GGTCGAGATCACGCTCGACCCCGCCGACTTCGAGGCCCTGCGCCTCGAGAGCCGGTCCATCTTTGACGTGCTGGGCGGCGATTGCCTCGACGGCCCCTTTGAGAGCCCCTACACCGAGTTCGCCGGCACCGTCTGGGTCAACGGCGAAGAGCACCCCGGCGTCGGCGTGCGCAAGAAGGGCTTTATCGGCTCGGTCGACGTCGAGAAGCCAGGCTTACGGCTCGACTTCGACGCGTTCAATGACGGCGGCCGCCTGCGCGGGCGCGAAGACATCACGCTGAACAACACCCCGCAAGACCCGACGATGCTGCGGACCTGCCTCGCCTACCAGTACTTCGCGGCGGCGGGGGTGCCGGGCCCCGGCTGCGCCTTCGCCCACGTGGTGGTCAACGGCGAAGACCTCGGGCTCTACGCCCACGTCGAGCCGGTCGACGAGGCCCTGGTCGCGCGGGTGACCGGGGCAGAGGACGCGCCCCTTTTTGAGGGCACCCTGTCCGACCTGCGGCCGGGCTGGACCCAGACCTACGAGCTCGACAGCGACGCGGCCGACCTCGCCCAGCTCGACGCGGCGGTGGCCGCCATCGACGCCGGCGATCTGGACGCGCTCGCCGCGCTCATCGACCTGGACGCCTTTGTGCGCTTCTGGGCCGCCGAGGTCGTGCTGGGCCACTGGGACGGCTACAACTGGAACCGGAACAACTACTACCTCTACATTGACCCCGCCGACGGCCTGATCCGCTTCTTGCCCTGGGGCACCGACGCGGTGCTCTCGACGCCCAACCCCGGCGGCGGGCGTGACTGGGTCGCCGTGAACAGCGCGCTGGGGCTCGTCCTCATCAAAGACCCGACGTGGCGGGCCGCCTTTGAGGCCGAGCTCGACCGCCAGCTCGAGACGGTCTGGGACGCCGCCGCGGTGGCCGCCCAGGCCGACGCCTGGGCCGATCAGGTCGCCGAGGTCTACCGCGTGCCGGGCTGGGCCAGCGCCGACCTCACCGCGCGCATCCGCGGCGCCGCGCCGGCCATCACCGCCAGCCGCGCCCGGGAGGCGGGCGACTTCCCCGCCGCGCCCGGCGACTCGCTGTGCATCGCGCCGCTCGGCGCGCTGAGCGTCGACTTCACCAGCAGCTGGGGCAGCTGGAGCAGCGGCGACTGGAGCAGCGCCGGCGACTGCGCGCTCGACATGGTCTACGACGGCGCGCCGACCACCTTGAGCAGCGGCTCGGGCGTGTCCGGCGAGGATGGCGACGGCTACGCGGATGTCGGCTGCTACTGGGCGCTGGACGGGGCCCAGCTGCTGCCCTACTTTGCGACGCCCCTGCGCGCCTTCGGGCCCGGGGTGGTGAACACCGACAACACCACCCACTACGGCATCCTCTACTACGCGCCGCCGGGCGAAGACTGGCGCAGCGTCGGCTGGCTCGAGGGTGAGCTCGAGCTCGACGCCGCCGAGGCGGTCTGGGGGGCGCCGGTCAGCGGCCGCTTCACCGGCACGATCTGGCAGGCCCCGTGGTGAGGCCGGCCGGCATCAGCCCCGAAACGGCTTGAAGTAGGCGGCGTCGGCCAGGGCGAGCAGCTCGCGGTCGCCGGCGCTGTCGCCGTAGGCCTCGACCCGCGCGTGGGCGTCGAGGCGCAGGGCGGCGCGCACCCGGCGCTCTTTTTCGGGCCCGTTGCAGTTGGGCCCGGCCAGCGCGCCGGTGAAGCGGCCGGCGGGGTCGACCGCGCCGGCGGTGCAGAGCAGCTCCATGCCCGCCGCCTCGGCGAAGGGGCGCAGCCACAGGTCGAGGCTGGCGCTCACCAGCACGAGCCGGGCGCCCTCGGCGCGCAGGGCGGCGAGGCGGGCCTGACCGGCGGGCCGCAGCAGGGCGGGCAGGGCCTCGGCGGTCCAGCGGCGGGCCGCGGCCTGCAGCTCGGCCTGGGGGCGGCCGCCGAAGAAGTGCTGGAGCAGCGTCGCCTTGGCCCGATCCGCGGGGATGAGCCCGGCGGCGTGCAGGGCCAGCGCCGGGCCGAGCCAGAGCAGCCCGAGCACGAAGCGGGGCCCGCCGACCACGAAGCGCACGAAGTGAAACATCGTGTCGGCGGTGGTCAGCGTGCCGTCGAAGTCGAACAGCGCCAGGGTGGGCCCGGCAGGGTCACGGGTCGGCGCGCTCAATAGTCGACCTCGGTCTTGGTCAGGGCGCTGAGCTGGTCGGCGGGCGCGGTGACCTCGGCGTCGCCGTCGACCTGGGGGTCGTCGCTGCGCTTGCTCGCGTAGGCCGAGGCGCGGAAGACCGCCCGGCCCGAGAAGGCGCAGGCGCCGTCGGACGCGAACAGGATGTGCACGTCTTCATCCTGGTCGGCGTCGTCCATGTCGACGATGACCGCCGTGGCTCCGCCCGACAGGGTCGCCTCGACCAGCGCTTCGGCGCCCTGCGGTACGACCGGCAGCCCGCCTTCGTCGTAGGTCTCGTCCCACGCGGCCTCGAGGCGGTAGACGGTGACGATGCAACCGGCGCCCGTGTCTGCGCCATCGAGGGAGAAGCTCAGCACCGGCGGGTCAAAACCGTCGGCGGTGCTGCCGTGCCCCGTCATCGCGATGGCGGGGTGCTCGGCGTCGAGGGTGAGGGTCTCGAAGTCAAAGCCCATCATGTCGGTCCAGTTGGGGGGGCTGGTCGCGATGAAGCTGGCGCCGCAGAGGGCGATGGCGGCGAGGCGGGCGGCGAGGCGGGGGCGGGACATCAGGGCTCCTCCGGAGGCGGCGGCCGCGGGGCGCGGGGCGCGTGCATTAAACCGGAAGCAAGGGGCGTGCCATTCCGAGAGCGGCGCGCTGCAGGGCGCGCAGGGCCGGCCGGGTCCCGCCGGAGGGGCTAGAGCGCGGCGCCCGTGTCGTGGTCGGTGGCCCCGCGCGCCCGCCCGGAGGCCGATGCCCCAGCCCGCTCCCGCGCTTCCCCCTGCGCCGCCGCCCGCCGCCCGCGCCGCGGCCCCGGGCGACGGTCCGCTGCACCCGCTGATCTGGGGCGCCGCCGCGCTGATGGCGGTCAACGACCAGCTGCTCAAGGGCTGGGGGCCCGGCTGGCTCACCGGCAAGCTCAGCGACGTGGCGGGCCTCGCCTTCGCCCCGGCCCTGCTGGTGGCCCTCATCGAGCTGGCGGGCTGCCGCTTCGGCCTGCGTGTCGGCGACCGCCGCGTGTTGCTGGGCTCGATCATGGCGACCGGCGGCTTCTTCTCGGCGATCCAGCTGCACGCGGGCGCGGCGGCGGTCTGGGTCTGGGGCCTCGGCGCCGCCCAGTGGCCCCTGCGCGCCCTCGCCGCCCTCGCCGCGGGCGCGCCGGCCCCCGCCCTGCGCCCGGTGATCCACACCGCCGATCCGACCGACCTGCTCGCGCTGCCGGCCCTGGCCCTGCCGCTGGCCCTCGGGTGGGCCCGGGGGCGGGCGCCTGTCCTCAGGGTGGGGACAGCTGCGGGCCATCCGGGGGAGGAGGGGGTTCAGTCCCCGCCCGGGGGTCCGTAAAGGCACGCAGGAGGCCCCATGGACCCACGCCTTAGCCCCCCCGCGCACCGCGCACGGCCCGCGCCCGGCCTCCAGAACGGCGCCGGCGGGCTCGATCCGCTCGCCAGCGCCCCCCACGCCGCCCGCCTGCTCGCCGGCGGCGGCCGCCGCGCCTGGTGCCGGGTGAGCCCGCCCCGCGGGCGCCCCTGCGAGGTCGCGGTCGCCGTCGACGGCGCCCGGCTCAGCTCGGCGCCGCCGGTCGACCTCTCGCTCGGCGGCTGCGCGGTGGTCTACGCGGGCCCCGCCCTCAGCCGGGGGGCCTCGGCCCGGGTCGAGCTGGCGCTCCCCGGCGTGAACGTGCTGCTGGACGCTGTGGTGGCATGGTCGACCGAGGGCAAGATGGGCCTCGCCTTCCCGCCCGGGCCGGCGCTGCACGCGGCCACGGTGCCGCTCCAGGCCTACCTGTTGGTCGCCTTGGACGAGCAGGCGCCCGCCGCCCGCTGACGGTCGCCCCTCCGCGCGGCCGCACCGGGCCGCGCCGCCCCTCCTCCTCCCCCTGGGTGCCCGATGGCCTCCGCGGAACTCCCCCTCCTCCGCCCCCCTGCCCGCGGCGCAGACGGCCCGGGCGCCCTCGCTGAGCCGGGG
>JBJONS010000545.1:0-6800 GCA_046051725.1 Pseudomonadota bacterium
AAGCGCTCCACGAAAGGAGCGACCAGCTGGTACAGACCCGCCGCCGAGTCAGGGTAGGTCTCTCGATACTTCGCGTTGACCACTGGGTCTTTGACCGTGATGTACGGCGGGTTCCCCACCACCACCCGATAGGTCCTCCCCTTGGCCATCGCGCGCGCGGCCGCGGCAGACGGGGGCATCCAGCCCGGCTCGGCCGGCTTGGTTTGGACCTGCCCGGCCATGATCAGCGGCAAGCCCTGCTGGTGGCTGACAGTGCCGTCTGTGGGCAGTAGCCCATCCCCGGCCCCGACCTTGGGGTCCAGCCCCTCGGGCAGGTCTTCGGCCCGCTGGACTCCGCCCGCGTCGACCACGGCGAGCACGAGGCGGAAGTGGGCGATCGCCGCGGCGTAGGGGTTCAGGTCGACCCCGTGCACGCAGTCGAGCGCCTGCAGGGCAAGGGTCAGCGGCGGGCGGCCGGGGTTCTCGTGCTGCAGCGCGCGGAACAGGCGCCAGAAGCAGCCGACCAAAAGATGGCCCGAGCCGCAGGTGGGGTCGATGACCGTGACCTCTTGGGCGCGGGCGGCCCCGGTGATGGCGGGCTCTAAGGCCAGATCGAGCAGCAGGGCCTCAACGAAGTCCGGCGTCTGCAAGAGCGCGTAGCGGGCCCGCACGCCCTCATCGAGCTGCTCGTAGACGTCGCCGAGCCAGCGGGTGTCGCCCGAGAGATCGAGGCCGCCGAGGCCCGCCGGGTCGGCCAGGCCCTCGAGCAGGGCGGTGGCGCCGGCGGCGCTGGGCCAGAGCGTCCAGATCGGGTTGTGGGCCTCGTCGAAGACCGAGGCGAAGGCGGGGGTGGCCGCGGCCTCGGCGACGGTGACCCGCAGCACGGCCCGGTCGTCGAGCCAGGGGCAGAGGCGGCGCAGGGTGGCCCGGCGGGCGTCGATGGCCCGCAGGCGGGGCGGCAGCAGGCCGCGGTCTTCGAGCGCGCGCAGGAAGAGGCCGGTCAGCAGCCAGGCGGCGGCGAGCTGCTGGCAGCGCCAGCCCAGCCAGACGGTGTAGGGGTCGGCGGTGCGGCGGGCCTCGAGCTCGGCGGCGTGCTCGGCGCGCAGGGTGCGCGCGGCGGCCGGATCGGCGGCCTGCTGGGCCAGATCGGCGGTCAGCGGGGGCAGCAGCGGGACGAGGTGGCTGAGCACGGCGCGCGCGTCGACGGGCATGGGCGGCTCCAAAGGCGGACTACAGGGGGGCGCTGGCCGGCGGGCGCAGCAGGGGCGAGAGCGCGATCTGCTGGTGGCTCAAGAAGGTCGGCACCGGCAGATCTCCGACCGGGTGGCCGATCACGGCCGGGGCCCCCTCGTCGGCCACCGGGCAGAGCAGCCAGCGGCGGGCGCGGGCCTCGTCGGCCTCGCGCACCAGCGCGCGCAGGGGCGCGCCCAGGCGCCAGCGGGCGAGCAGGCCGGGCTGGGTGAGCAGCACCGGGGCGGCGGTCGAGAGCGGGCCGGCGACGACCGCCTGCCAGGCCCGCTCGAGGAAGGCGTCGTAGAGCACGCCGAAGTGGGGGCCGGCCGCGCCCTGGGCCTCGACCGCGAGCACGGCCTCGGGGTCGGCCTCGGCCGCCGCGATCTCGGCGTCGAGGGCGTCGATCAGGGCCGCGTCGAGCGAGAGCACCACCAGCTCGGGGTGCAGGGCCCGCAGCGCCGCCTCGGCCCGGGCGGCGAGGCGGGCCGGCACCTTCAGCGCGCGGAAGCCGCCGGCCTCGGCCGCGGCCCGCAGGCGCAGGCGCAGGTCGTCTTGGGCCTGGTCGACCGCCCGCTCGGCGGGGGGCAGGCCGGCGCGGGTGCTGCTGGTGGTGCTGCCAAAGCCCAGGCGCACATAGGCCTTCTCGTGGCTGGCCCAGATGAGGCCGAGGGGCCGCAGCAGGGCGCCCAGCGCCGGCTCGTCGGGCAGGGGCGCGGCCTCGGGCAGGCGCTGGGCCACCGTGCTGCACAGGTCGGCGAGGGTGACCTTGCCGCCGAGGTTGCCGGCCACCGCGTCGAGCGCGCGCGCCGGGGGCAGGCCGGCGGCGTAGGGCTCGCCGCGGGGCGAGAGGCACAGGCGCGGCCAGGCCGGAGCCCCAGCGGCGCGGGGGTCGTGGGTGGGCGCGGCGGCGGCGGCGAGGCCGATGAGCAGCTCGGTGCGCAGGGCGCCGAGGCGGGCGGCCGGCGGGCGCAGCAGGGCCTCGGCCTCGGCCTTGCTGAGCAGCGCGCCGTCGTCGATGAGGGGCGGGCGCTCGGCCTCGGCCCGGCCGCCCCGGGCGCCGCGCCCGGCGAGGCCGAAGACCCGGTCGTAGAGCCGGCGGGCGAGCATGGCGAGCTCATCGAGCAGCTCGCTGTCTTCGGCGATGAACGCCACCGCGCCCAGGCGGCGCAGCACGAGGCCCGGCCCGGCGGCGCCCCGCTCGGCGCACAGCCGCACCAGGGCCACCGCGCGCCGGTCGCGCTCGGGGCTCTCGGCCACCCCGAGCCCGCGCAGCAGGGCCCGGGCCACCTCGGGCACCGGCGCGAGCAGGGGGCCCTCGCCGGCGCAGGCGGCCAGCGCGGCGCGCACGGCGCTGAGGACCTCGGCGACGGTCTCGGCCTGGCGCTCCCAGTGGGCGCGGGTCTTTTGCAGGGCGGCGCGCAGGGCGTTGAGGTCCATCTTCAGCGGATCGCACAGCTCGCGCAGGGCCACGCCGCCGGCGGGCGGGGCCAGGGCGGGGTCCTCGGCCCCGGGCAGGGGCAGCAGGCCGAGCAGGTGCTCGGCGACCCGCTGGGCCTGGGTGGCGCTGCGGGCCGGCGCGCGGGAGATCAGCGCGTTCACCCACACGCGGGTGCGGTCGCGGTCGCCGGCGAGGTCGCGGACCGCCTCGTGCAGGCGCTCGAGGGTCCAGGCCTTGCGGTCGTCGCGGGCGGCCCGGCGCACGAGCTGGGCGACCTGGCCGCGCTGGGCGGCGGCCAGCCGGCCGGTGGTGCTGAGGCCGGCGGCCTCGAGCGCGGCGCGCAGGGGCGCGGGCAGGGCGGGCTCGAGCGCGCCCAGCTCGACGTCGTCGACGTGGTCGGCGAAGAAGGGGGCCGGGCCGGGCAGGTCGGGGCGGCCGGCGAAGCGGCGCTCGAGGTGGGCGCGCACGGCGCTGAGCTCGGCGAAGGTCTGGGGGCCGACGCCGGGCGGGCGGCCGCTGGTGAGCAGGGGCAGCAGCTCGCCGGCGGTCTCGACGCCGAGGCGCTCGAGCGCGCCCAGGGCGCGGGCAGAGAGGCCCAGCGCGCTGACCGGGTGGCCGGGCAGCACCACGGCGAGGTGGCTGAGCGAGACCGCCTCGCCCCCGGCGGCGGTCGTGGCGCTGGCGGCGCCGCCGAGCAGGGCGCGCCACTCGCGGCGGGCGGCGGCGGCCTCGGGCGGGCGGCGGTCGAGGCGGGGCGAGAGGGCGCGCGAGAAGTAGAGGTGCAGGGCCTCGCGGCCGTCGACGTCGTAGTCCTCGGCGTGCACGACGTGGAAGCCGGCCCGGTCGCGCGCGGGCAGGGCGCCGGTCAGCGCGAAGTGCAGGCAGAGGGCGGCGGCGTAGAGGTCGGCGGCGGCGTCCCAGGCGCCGCGCTCGGCGAGGCCGGGGTCGCGCCACTCTTCGGTGCCGGCCCGCACGTCGTCGCGGCTGCGGCTGGCCAGCGAGAGGTCAAACAGGCGCAGGGTCTTGCCAGAGGCGTCGACGCCGATGTTCTCGGCCTTGACGTCGCAGTGCAGCCAGCCGCGCTCGTGCACGTGGTCGAGGGCGGCGTAGAGCTGGGCGCCCAGCGCCGAGACCTCGGCCCAGGGCAGGGCGCCGGCCCGGCGCACCCGGCCGGCCAGCGTGGTGGGGCCGGCGTGCTGCATGAGCAGGCAGGGCACGCCGCCGATGCGCACGAGGCCGTGGCTGGCCACGATGTGGGGGCTGGCCTCGCCGGCCTGCACCGAGGCGAAGCGGGCGGCCTCGTCCTCGACGGCGGCGTGGCGGTCCAGATCGCGGGGCACCTTGAGGGCCATCGGCTCGCCCGCGCCGTCGGCCTCGCGCACCTCGAGGACCCGCGCGGTGCTGCCGTAGCCGAGCACCTCGCCGACCCGCAGGCGGCGGTCGTCGTCGCAGACGAGCAGGTCGCCGCGGTCGGCCTGGGCGGGGCCGCGGGCCAGGGCCGGAGCCGCGGGGCCCCGGCCGGGCAGCAGGGCTTGGGCGGCGGCGGCCCAGGCCCGGGCGCTGGGCGGGCGCTGGTCGGGGTCGGGGTGGGTGAGCCCGGCGACCAGGGCGTCGAGCTCGTCCTCGATGGTGTCGACCAGGGCCTGGGGGTGCAGGCCCTCGCCGGCGTCGACGGCCTGCTGGGCGGCGGCGCGGCCGGCGCCGAAGCCCGCGCCGGGCGGGCTGCCGGTGAGGATGGTGTAGGCGACCGCGCCGAGGCTGAACAGATCGCTGGCCACGGTGGCCGCGCCGCCGCGCCGGCGCTCGGGGGCGGCGTAGACCCAGTCCTCGTCGCCCCAGAAGCGGTCGGCGTGGCGGGTGCCGACGGTGCGGTCGGCGAGGCGGGCCAGGGCGCTCTCGACGTGGTGCAGGCGCAGCTCGAGCAGGCGCGGCCCCGCCGGCGCCCAGCGCAGCAGCAGCGCGCCCGGGCTCAGGTTGCCCAAGACGACGCCGCTGGCGTGGCAGTGCTCGACCACGCCGGCCAGCTCGATGATCAGGCGCAGGCGCTCATCGGCGGTGGGTGAGGCGCCGGACTGGGCCCAGCCGCACAGCGTCTGGCGCAGGGGGCCGCCGCCGGGGAAGCCCTCGAAGACCAGGGCCGGCTGGCCGAGGTGCTCGACGGCGCGGTGCAGCTGCAGCACGCCGGCGTGGCGGCCGAGCGCGTGGAGCACCGCCGCCTCGCGCGCGGCGGCCTCGGCGCGGGCGCGGCGCAGGGCGGCGTCCCCGCCGGCGTCGAGCGTGGTCCAGACGCGGACGCGCAGGGGGGCGCCGCGCTCGTCTTGGCCCTCGTGCTCGACCCAGTGGCGGGTCTCGGCGAGGCGGGCGCCCAGGCGCAGGCCGGCGACACGGGCCAGCGGCGGGGCCGGGCGCAGGCCCGCCTTGTCGAGCAGGGCGGGCAGGGCGTCGAGGGCGGCGGCGTCGATGCGGGGGGCGCCCAGGCCGCGCAGCACGGCGGCGATCGCGCGGGCGCCGATGCGCTCGAACTCGGGGTGGGCGTGCAGCAGGGTGAGCCCGTCGGGCAGGCGGGCGCCCGGGGGCACGCGCAGGGGGCGGGCGAGCAGCACGACGGCGTGCACGGGGGTGTCGGCGCCGAGGCCGCGCAGGCGGGCGCGCAGCAGCTCGGCGCGCTGGCGCAGGGGGCCGAGCGGGGGCGCGATCACGAGCGGCCGCGCCCCGTCGGTCGAGAAGGTCCAGGCGTCGGGGCCCGCGACCAGCTCGCCGCTCTCAAAGAGCACGTGGATGAGCGTGACGCCGCTGTGGCCGACGGCCACCAGATCGAGGCGGTCCTCGCCGGCCTCGCCGCCCAGCGCGCGCAGCAGGCAGTGGGACTGCAGCAGGCGCAGGCCGGGCTGGTCGACGAGGATGTCGCGCAGCTCGGTGAGCAGCGCGCGCAGGGCGTGGTCGGCGGGCGGCTCGCCGGTCAGCGGCGGGTAGATCATGGGGCCTCCGGCGGCGGGCTCAGGCGAGGTCCAGGGCGCGCAGCGCCGCGGGGTCGGCGTCGGCCGCGCTGACCCGGGCGCCCTCGAGGCCGGCGGCCTCGGCGGCGCGCAGCACGGGCGCGGGGGCGCTGGCCCCGGCGAAGAGGCTGGCCAGGGCGCCGAGCTGGCGGTCGGCCGGGGTCTCGGCGACCACCCGCACCTGGCGGGGCCAGTCGAGGCCCGGCGCGGCGGCGAAGGCGCGGGCCAGGGCCGACGCGGCGGCGGTGCCGACGACCACATACTGCCGACCCGGGCGCAGGGCGGGCAGCAGCACGCTGCCCTCGTCGACCGTGCGGCCCCAGGCGGCGGCGAGGGCGGCGAAGGACGGCGGGCCCTCGGGGCGGCGGCGCAGCAGCGCGGCCAGCTTCTCGCCGGCCGGGTCGAGGCTGTGCTGCCAGCCGGCGCCGAAGGGCTCGCCGGCGGGGGCGTGGTCGAGGCCAAAGCAGGCGGCGGCCGAGAACCCGGCGCCCCACTCGACCGCGGCGTCGCGCAGGAGCAGCTCGAGGCGGCTGAGCGGGCCCAGGCGGCCGAGCAGCTGGGGCCAGAGGGCCTCGGCCTCGTCGCCAAAACGGCGGCCGGCGGAGGGGCCCTCGCCGCGCAAGGCCAGCTCACGGGCCTCGAGCACGTGCAGGCCGAGGCCGGCGCAGCGGAGGAATGCGGTGGTGTCGCTGGGCTGCAGGGCGGGCAAGCGGGCCTCCGGGGATCGCGGCGGGCAGGTGTACCACAGGCCGCCGGGCCCGGGCGCGGTGCGGAGGGCACGCGGCGCAGCCCCGCCGGCGCGCCGGGCCCGAGGCGAGGGCCGGGCGGGAGCGGCGGGGCCACGCCCGGGGCGGTGGACCGGGCGGCGGGTCACCTTCCCTTGCGGTGGTGATCAAACGGTTGATCGGACCAGCGAGGGTGCCGTGTGGTGGCGATCGAGCGGCTGATCGGGGCACCAAGGGTGCCGTGTGGTGGCGATCGAGCGGTTGATCGGGCCAATGCAGGTGCTGCACGGGGGTGATCGAACGCCTGATCGGGGCGCTGCAGGTGCTGCACAAGGGCGATCGAACGCCTGATCGGGGCGCTGCAGGTGCTGCACAAGGGCGATCGAGCGGTGGATCGGGGCGCTGCAGGTGCTGCACAAGGGCGATCGA
>JBJONS010000546.1:0-8389 GCA_046051725.1 Pseudomonadota bacterium
GCGGCCCGCGGCGGCTCTGCGCGGCGAACTGCAGCAGCAGGCGCGGGTACTCGCGTTCGAAGAAGGCATAGATCTCGCGGCCCTCTTCGAGCCGCGCCCGGCGGGCGGGCGGGGCGCCGTCGAGCAGGCGCAGCCCAAGCTCCATCTGTTCGCGCGAGACGCTGAGGTAGCGGACGCTCGACTCGAGCGCGCGGGCGAGGGCCCCTGGGGGCACCTCGAGGTACAGGTTGCGGTCGCCCCGGCGGCGGACCCGCTGCGCGAGACCGGTCTGCAGCAGGACGTTCACGGCCCCTGAGACCGCACCGCGGCTGGCGTGCAGCACCGCCGCGAGCTGGGCCGAGGACTGCGCCGGCGGGTCGCAGATCAAGAGGTAGGCGAAGACCCGTCCGGCCATGCGCTGCATGCCTTGGAACTCGAGCAGCATCGAGAAGCTCTCGACGAACTGCATGAGCGCAGGGTCTGGGGCGCCGGAGGGCGCGGCCGGATCGGGCGGCGGTGTCGCGGTCATGGCGGTGTCTTATCCTGTCTCGACTTTCAGTCAATCCTGAAAGTTCGAGATATGATCTGGGGCAGGTCGCCCCCCGCGCGGCGCCGCGGCGCCTGTGGCAGTCTGGCGCCGCCCGCCCTGCCCCCTCCGCTTCGGTGATGCATGTCCCCCCGCCTCCTCCTGCCCCTCAGCCTCGCGCTCGGCTGCGCCCAGGGTGAGCCCAGCGACGCCAAGCGCGACGACAGCGGCCCCGAGGTCGAGCTCGGGCCCCGGGGCGACTGCAACCCCGTCGATCCTGGCCAGTGCATCTTCCCGTTCCCGAGCAGCTTTTTCCTGGCCGAAGACCCTGCGACCGCCACCGGCCTGCGGGTGAGCTTCGGCCCCGGCTCCTTGCCCGGCAACATCGACGGGGTGCCGATCGACCCCACGGCGTGGAACCGCCTCGACGGCTTCCCGATCCTCGGCCGGGCGATCGCCTTGCTGCCCGGCGCCACCACCGCCGGCGCCGCCACTTGGGATGATCCGTCTCCCTCGGTCGACCTCGCCAGCAAGACCCTGATCATCGACGCCGAGACCGGCGCGCTGGTGCCCCACTACGCCGAGCTTGAGCGCTTCACCGACGACGAGGCCCGCCGCGCGCTGCTGCTGCACCCCATCGAGCCCATGGGCTACGGCCGCCGCTACATCGTGGTCATGCGCGGTCTCGTCGACGCCGGCGGCGCGCCGGTCGCCGCCCCGGCCGGCTTCGCGGCGCTGCGCGACGGGTCCAGCCTCGATGACCCCGACCTGCTCCGCCAGCACGATCACTTCGAGCAGCAGATCTTCCCCGTGCTCGAGGGCCTCGGCCTGACCCGCGCCGATCTGCAGCTCGCCTGGGACTTCACCACCGTCAGCGCCGCCTCGTCGCTCGGGCCGCTGGTCTCGATGCGTGAGCGCGCGCTCGACGGGCTGGGCGGCGGCGCGCCCGCCTACACGCTGCGGCGTGTGGCCGAGGGCGAGTGCGCCGAGCCAGGGCAGATCTGGCGCCAGGTCGAGGGCACGATGACCGCGCCGCTGTTCCTCACCACCTGGGACGCCGGCAACGACAGCCGCCTCGTCTGGGGCGACGACGGGCTGCCCGCCCAAAATGGCGACGCCACCGTGCCCTTCACCGTGCAGGTGCCCTGCACCTTGCGCGACAGCCCGCGCACCGCGCCGGCCCTGCAGTTCGGCCACGGCCTGTTCGGCGACCGCAGCCACGCCCAGTCCAGCGCGGTCGCCGAGCTCGTCGCCCAGACCGGCCAGGTCGTCATCGCGGTCGACTGGACCGGCATGAAGTTCGACGACGTGAGCCCGGTGACCCTCGCCTTGGCCCAAGACGCGACCCTCTTTGGCGCGCTGACCGACCGCCTGCACCAGGGCCAGCTCGAGGCCCTGCTCGCCGGCGAGCTGGTGACCCAAGGGCTGGCCGCTGACCCGGCCTTCATCATCGACGGCGTGCCGCTCATCGACGACGAGGCCGTGCAGTTCTACGGGGTGAGCCAGGGCGGCATCCTCGGCGGGGCCACGCTCGCGCTCTCGCCGCGCATCCAGCGGGCGGTCTTCAGCGTGCCCGGCGCGCCCTTCACGATGCTGCTCAACCGCGCCTCGCCCTTCCAGCCCTTCTTCGCCATGCTCAACGCCAAGTACGACGACCCCGCCGACATCACCGCGCTCATCGCCTCTCTGCAGATGGTGTGGGATCCGGGCGAGACCGGCGGCTGGGCGCCGATGATGACCGGCGCCCCGCTGCACGAGGTGCTCGAGACCGCGCACCCCGTGCCCACCGGGCGCCAAGTGCTGGTGCAGCTGGTCAAGGGTGACCGCTCGGTCACCAGCCTCGGCGGCCACGTCTTCGCCCGGTCGGCGGGTGCTGCGCTCGTCGCCCCCGGCGTGCGCGCGGTGTGGGGGCTGCCCGAACAGCAGCCACCTTTTGTGGGCAGCGCCGTCCAAGAGTTTGACTTCGGCTGGGAAGAGCCCGCCGATGGCGAAGAGCCGGTGGCGGGCGAGGTCGGGCCCCACGACGAGCCCTTCCGCTCGCCCCAGGGCATCGCCCAGCTCGCGCACTTCTTGGCCACCGGCGAGGTGATCAGCGTCTGCGACGGCCCTTGCGACCCCGACTGAGCCCGTGGAGCCCCCGATGGACACCAGCCTCCGCGCCCCCCTCCAGCTCCTGTCCTGCGAGGCGGCCCGCCCCTTGGCCGCGGCCGTCGCCGGCCACCTCGGCGTGCCCCTGGCCGCGAGCGAAGACCAGTGGTTCGCCAGCGGCGAGGGCAAGCACGTCATCCACCAAAACGTGCGCGGTGGCGATGTCTACGTCTTCGGCGCGCCCATCGCGCCCCACGACGAGCGCAGCGTCTATGACCGCTTCATCATGACCCTGCACGCGGTCGAGGCGGCGGCCCAGTCTGACGCAGAGTGGGTCACCGCGGTGCTGCCGTACTACCCGGGGGCCCGCCAAGACAAGCGCAAGGGCCGCACCCGCGAGGCCATCTCGGCCGGCCTCTTCGCCCGCATGCTGCAAGAGGCCGGGGCCCGCCGCGTGCTCACGGTCGACATCCACAATGAGGCCATCGGCGGCATGTTCGACCCGATGCGCTGCCGCCTCGAGAACGTCCAGCTCTGCCACCGCTTCGCCGGCTGGCTGCGCGCCCAGGGCCTCTGCGGTGGGGTGGTCGCCGCGCCCGACGTCGGCGGCCTCGAGCGGGCCCGGCACTTCGCCGCCGAGCTGCAAGCCGAGCTGGTCGCCATCTCCAAAGAGCGGGACTACGCCCAGCCCAACACCGTCAAGCGGGCCACCCTCATCGGCGAGGTAGAGGACAAAGACGTGCTGCTCGTCGATGACATCATCGACACGGCCGGGTCGGTGGTGGCGGCGGTGCACGCGCTGCGCGAGCGCGGGGCCCGCGACGTCACGGTCGCCTGCTCGCACGCGCTCATGTCGCCCCCGGCCTGGGACCGCCTCCGCGCGGTGGCGGGCGAGGCCGAGGCCGGCGGCTGGCGCTTTCGCGTCGTCGGCACCAGCTCGGTGCTGCACCCCCAGCGCCCCGACTGGTACGTCAGCTTCGACATCGCGCCCCTGCTCGCCGAGGTCATCGGCAGCATCAACGGCCGCCGCAGCGTGACCCGGGCCCAAGAGACCGACGAGGGCCCGACCCGCGCGCTCCGCGTCTGAGCGGGGCCGACCGGCGGGCCCGGACCTGTCGGCCGGGCGCGGGCCTCAGCTCACCCCGACCACGACCACGGTGACGTTGTCCTCGGTGCCGTGCTCGAGCGCCTTCTGCACCAGCACCTCGGCGAGGTCGTCGAGCGGCGTGCCGGCGATGATCCGCTCAAGCTGGTCATCGTCGAGCGGGTCGGTCAGGCCGTCGCTGCACAGCACGAAGACGTCGCCGGCGCGCACCGGCAGGGCCAGGGTGTCGGGCTCGACCGGCCCGTGGTAGCCCACCGACTGGGTGAGGATGTTCTTGTGCGGCACGATCCGGGCGAGCTCGGGCGTCAGGCGGCCGGCGTCGATCTCTTGCTGCACCACGGTGTGGTCGCGGGTCAGGCGCTCGATGCGGCCCTCGCGGAACAGGTAAGCCCGGCTGTCGCCGACGTGCCCGAGGTAGGCCAGGCCGCCCTCGATGAGCATGACGACCAGGGTGGTGCCCATGCCGGCGTGGACCGGGTTCTGCAGCGACTCGCGCCGGATGCGCTGGCTGGCCTGGTTCATCGTGTAGCGGATGCGCTCGCGCACCCGCTCGGTGTCCGAGCCGGCGGCTACGCTGAGCCGGGTCTCGTCGGGGTTGTCCTCTTCGAGCAGCAGGTCGACCACGGTGGTGACCGCGATCTCGCTCGCGACCTCGCCGCTCGCGTGGCCGCCCATGCCGTCAGCGACCACGAAAAGGCCCTGGTCGACGTCGACGTGGAAATTGTCCTCGTTGTTTTCGCGGACGGGCCCGGGATCGGTGCGGGCAGAGGCTTCGAGTCGCATGGGGCTCCCATCCACAGACGGCCGCGGCGCGCGCCGCGCGCGGGGCTGGCGCGCGACCCCGTGTGGGCCCGGTGCGCCAGCGGCCAGATCTGCGGTACAGTGAAGGAAAAGGACGCCGTGGGGCGCGCTGCGCGGGGGCTCGGGGCTCGACCCGATCACCTCTGGCCGTGCCCGCGCAGGGCCGCGGGCCGAGCAGCCCCCACCCCTGCGTGCACAGGCCGACTATAGAACATCTCCGCCCCGCGCGCAGAGCGCCCGGCGGCCCCCTCCGTCCCGGTGGCGCTCCATGTCCTCCCTGCCCGTCCCTGGCGACCAGATCGGCAACTACCGCGTGATCGAAGAGATCGGCCGCGGCGGCATGGCCCTGGTGCTGGCGGTCGAGCACGTGGGCAGCGGCGAACGCCGGGCGCTGAAGCTGATGTTGCCCGCGGTCTCGGCCGACTGCGTGCAGCGCTTCCACCGCGAGTTCCGCACCCTGTCCCGGCTCAGCCACCCGGGGATCTTGCGGGTCTTTGAGCACGGCCTCTACGACGACCGGCCCTACCTCGTGATGGAGCTGCTGAGCGGCACCGAGCTGGCCGCCGTGGTCGAGGGCTGGCGCGGCATCGCCCCGATGGAGCGCTTCCGCCGCGCGCGCAAGATCTTGATCGCGCTGGCGCGCGCCCTGGAGTACATCCACGAGCGCGGCCTGGTCCACCGCGACGTGACGCCCAGCAACATCATGGTCTTGCACGACGGCTCGGTCAAGCTGATGGACTTCGGCATCGTCAAGCTGCCCGGCGGCGAGCTGACCCAGGCCGGCGAGGTCGTGGGCACCGTCGCCTACATCGCGCCCGAGCAGGCGCTGGACGGACCGGTCGACAACCGGGCCGACCTCTACAGCCTCGGCGTCGTCTTCTACCTCATGCTGACCGGCCGGCGGCCGTTCAACGCCCGAAACGCGGCCGGCTACCTCGACAAACACCTGCACCGCAGCGCGCGCCCGCCCCGCGAGCTGGTCCCGACCATCCCCGAGCTGGCCGACGAGGTCTGCATGCGGTTGATGGCGAAGAGCCCGTCCGACCGCTTCGCGAGCGCCACGCACCTCTTGCACGTGCTGCACGCCACTCCCGTGCAGGTCGGCTCGCCGGTCGGCGCCGAGTGGGTGCCCGAGCTGGTCGGGCGCGGGGCCGAGCTCGGCCAGCTGCGGGCGGCCGTGGCGCGCCTCGTGTCCGAGGGGGAGCGCCGGGGCGGTCTGCTGCTGCTCGAGGGCGCCGACGGCATGGGGCGCAACCGCATCGCGGCCGAGGGTGCGATGCTCGCCCGCCGTGAGGGCATCGCGCTCACCCGCAGCCGCGCCCAAGACCCGGATCAGCGTGCGTTTGAGATGTATCGGCCGCTGGTCGAAGAGCTGGTGCGGGCCAGCGGCATGGCCTGGCCGCCGGCCCTCGCCGCGACCTTCGGCGGCGCCGGCGACGAGCGGGTCGAGCGCTACGCCGTGATGAAGGCGGTGGCCGAGCTGCTCGGGAAGGCCCTGCCCCGCGTCATTGTGCTCTACGAGGTCGGTCGGGCCGACCGGCCCAGCCTCGAGCTGACCGAGTACCTGGTCCGCAACGTCATCGGCGTCGAGAAGAAGCCGCTGCTCATCATCCTGCTGCGGCAGCAGCTCGCCGACGACGCGCCCGACCCGCTCGACGAGCTGCTCAGCGGGCGGCGCACGGGGGTGCCGGCCGAGCGCCTGCGCCTCGAGCGCCTGAGCGCCGCGGCGGTCGAAGAGCTCGTGCTGACCGTGGTCGCCGACAGCGCGGCCGCCCGCGCCCTGGCCGCCCGCCTGCACCGCGAGGGCGACGGCAACCCCTTCTACATCCGCGAGATGCTGCGCGGGCTGTTCGAAGACGGCCGCCTGCGCGCCGGCAAAGACGGCGGGCGGGGCGCGGTGAACATGGACCCGGCGCAGGTCGAGGTCGAGCCGCTGCCGGTCCCCGGCTCGCTGCGGCAGGTGATCCGCCAGCGCATGCAGGACGTGAGCGCCGATGCGCTCGAGGTGGCCCGGGTGGCGGCCGCCGCGCACTCCGAGCTCGACACCGAGCTGCTGGCGCAGGTCCTCGGCATGGACGAAGACCGCATGCTGCGCGCGCTCGACGAGGGCGTGCGGGCGCGGCTGCTGTCGACCCGCCGCATCGACGGCGAAGAGCGGGTCTCGCTGCACCGCAACCGCGTCAAGGACGTCGTCTCCGACGACACGGCGCCCGAGCGCCGCCAGCAGATCCACCGCCTGCTCGGCGACGCGCTCGAGCTGCGGCACCGCAAGAGCCCCGGCGCGGTGGTCGAGGCCCTGGCCTGGCATTTTGAGCAGGGCGAGGTGCCGTCCAAGGCCTACCCCTACCTGCTGGCCGCAGCCCACAAGCTCGCCCAGCGCAGCTTTTTGCGCGAGGCGATGGCCACGCTCGAGCGCGCCCGGGTGATGGAGCCCAAGGCCCGCTGCTTCATCCCCATCCAAGACGCCGACCAGCGGCTGGTCGAGCTGCTGCTGGCCCGCGCGCGCGCCGCGAAGGCCCTCGGTCAGCTGGCCCTGGCCGAACAAGAGGCCAGCGCCGCCGACGCGCTGGCGACCATGCTCGGCGACAAGCGCCTCGCGGCCGCGACCGCGACCCTGCGCGGGATCTTGCACCGCACCCGCAACGAGCTCGACGAGGCCTCGCAGCGCCTGCGCCGCGCGCTCGAGCTGGCCCAGAGCATCGGCGACAAGCGGGCCCAGATCGAGGCGCTCTACGAGTACGGGGCGGTCTGCTGGTCGCGCGACGACCTCGAGGGCGCCCGCGGCTACTTCGAAGAGTGCCACGCCAGCTCTGAGGCCTACCAAGACGACAACAGCCTCGCGCTCGGCACCAACGGGCTCGGGCTCATCGCGCTCTGCCGCGGCCAGGCCACCGAGGCGCGCCGCTACTTCGAGCAGTCGGTCGAGGTCTGCGAGCGGGCCGGGCTGATCGACCGCCTCGCCGTGGCCCGCACCAACCTCGTCGAGGTGCACCACCTGACCGGCAACCTGCGCAAGGGCCTCGATCTGGCCGACCGCACGGTGGCCCACGCCCGCGAGGTCGACCACCAGGCCGGCATCTCGAGCGGGCTGCGGGCCCGGGCGCTGGTGCTCGCCGATCTGGGGCGCTGGCCCGAGGCGGTCGACTCGGCCCGCGAGGCCCTGCGGGTGGCGGCCCAGCTCGGCAACGAGGACGACGAGCTCAGCGTGCTGGTCATGCTCCTGCGCGCCGAGATCGGCGGCGGGCGGCTGCAGCTCGGCGACCCCGAGCTCGACCGCGCGCTCGAGCTGGCCACCCGCGCCGACTCTGAGGGCTGGTCGCCGATCCTCCACGCCTGGGAGGCCCGCCTCGCCGCGGCCGCCGGCGAGCGCCGCCACGCCGAGCAGGCCATCGTCGCCGCCCAGCGCGCGCCCGGGCGCCGCTGGCCCCACCAACAGGTGCGCCTGATGGTCAACCTCGCGCGTGCCCACGAGGCGCTCGGCCACCTCGACCAGTGCCTCGCCCAGGCCAACGCCGCCCAGCGCCTCGCCGACGCGCACGGCTACCGCTACTACAGCCTGCGCGCGCACCAGCTTTTGGCCCGCTGCGAGCCCGACGAGGCCACCCAGCACCGCCACGGCAAGGTCGCCGACGCGCTGGCCCGCTCGCTGGCCGCGAACCTGCAGCGCGAAGACACCGAGGTCTTCCTCGAGGCCCAGGGCCTGCGCGGCCGCAGCCGCCGCCGCGGCGTCGGCGACGAGACCACCGTCGGCTGAGTCTGGGCGCCCCGCCGGCCAGCGGCCCCGCTCCTGCGGGCGGCCCCGCCGGCCAGCCGCCGTCGGCCCCGCTCCTGATACCGGCTTTCCTTGATTCGGCTCACGCTCGCGACGCTGGGCCTCATCGACTTGCCGA
>JBJONS010000547.1:0-17284 GCA_046051725.1 Pseudomonadota bacterium
GCCCGCGCCGCGGCTTAGGGGCGCGCCTCCGCCGAGGTGCAGGTTGTTCCTCTCTGGCCTCTCGCTGCGCCGCGCGCTGGGCCTCAGCGGGGCAGACCCCGGCCCGGCGCCGGCCCCCCTGGCCGCCGTGCTCGGCCCCGACGCCCACCACCAGGGCGATCTGAGCTTTGAGGGGCGGGTGCGGGTCGACGGCCACTTCTCGGGCCGGCTCTACGGCGAAGACACCCTCGAGCTCGGCGTGCACGGGCTGATCGAAGGCGAGGTCGACGTGGCTGACGCCATCATCGCCGGCACCGTGCGCGGCCGTCTGCGGGTGCGCCGCAGCCTGCGCATCGAGCCCACCGCCGACATCGAGGGCCTGATCGACTGCGGGGCCGTCGAGGTGCTGCCGGGCGCCCGCCTCAAGGTCGAGCTGCGCGCCCACGGGGTCAGCGAGGCCTGAGCGCCGACTGACCCGCTTGACCCCTCCCCTTCTCACCGCTTGGAGCCGACATGTCCGCGCCCCTCTCCGCCGCCCCCAACGCCTGGGGCCTCGTGCACCAGACCATGTTCCCCCACGCCCACCCCGTCGAGGTCAAGTACAAGCGCCTCGACATCGGCGGCGTGACGGTGGACGAGCACCGCGGCCAGCGCGTCGTTCACGTCGAGCCCGAGACCATCCGGCAGCTCACCGCCACCGCGATGCGCGAGATCGCCCACTTGTTCCGGCCCAGCCACCTGCAGCAGCTCCAGAACATCCTGCAGGACAATGAAGCCAGCGGCAACGACCACTTCGTCGCCCGCCAGCTGCTGCAGAACGCCTGCGTCTCGGCCGGGATGGTGCTGCCCTCGTGCCAAGACACCGGCACGGCCATCGTCGTCGGCAAGAAGGGCCAGCAGGTCTGGACCTCGGGGGACGACGAAGAGGCCATCGCCGCCGGTGTACACAAGACCTACACCGAGACCAACCTGCGCTACAGCCAGCTCGCCCCGCTGAGCATGTACGACGAGGTCAACACCGGCAGCAACCTGCCGGCCCAGATCGAGCTCTACCACGAGCCTGGCGATGCGTACCGCTTCTTGTTCATGGCCAAGGGCGGCGGCTCGGCGAACAAGACCTTCCTGTACCAAGAGACCAAGGCGCTGCTCAACCCAGCGCGCCTGTCGGCCTTCTTGCAAGAGAAGGTCAAGTCGCTGGGCACCAGCGCCTGCCCGCCCTACCACCTCGCCATCGTCATCGGCGGCACCTCGGCCGAGGCCACCCTCAAGACCGTCAAGCTGGCCAGCGCGCGGTACCTCGACGACCTGCCGACCGTGGGCAGCAAGGCGGGGCACGCCTACCGCGATCTGGCGCTCGAGCAGCAGGTGCTCGAGATGAGCCGCCAGCTCGGCATCGGCGCGCAATTCGGCGGCAAGTACTTCTGCCACGACGTGCGCGTGATCCGCCTGCCGCGGCACGGCGCGAGCTGCCCGGTGGGCATCGGCGTGTCGTGCTCGGCCGACCGCCAGGTGCTCGCCAAGATCACCGCCGAGGGGGTCTTCCTCGAAGAGCTCGAGACCAACCCCGCCCGCTTCTTGCCCGACGTGGACCCCGGCGCGCTCAGCGGCGCGGTGGTGCAGGTCGATCTGAACCAGCCGATGGACCAGATCCGCGCCCTGCTCAGCCAGCACCCGGTGAAGACCCGCCTCGCGCTGACCGGCAAGCTCATCGTCGCGCGCGACATCGCCCACGCCAAGCTCAACGAGCTGCTCGACGCGGGCCAGCCGCTGCCCGCCTACATCAAGGACCACCCGGTCTACTACGCCGGCCCGGCCAAGACGCCCAAGGGCTACGCCTCGGGCAGCTTCGGCCCGACCACCGCCGGGCGCATGGACAGCTACGTCGGGCGCTTTCAGGCGGCCGGCGGCAGCTTGATCATGCTGGCCAAGGGCAACCGGAGCAAGGCGGTCACCGAGGCCTGCAAGGCGCACGGCGGCTTCTACCTCGGCAGCATCGGCGGCCCCGCCGCCATCCTCGCCCAGGACAACATCAAGTCGGTGCGCGTGCTCGACTACCCCGAGCTCGGCATGGAGGCGGTCTGGGAGATCGAGGTCGAGGACTTCCCCGCCTTCATTGTGGTGGATGACAAGGGCAACGACTTCTTCGCCTGAGCGGAGGGAGGCGCCCTCGGCGGAGCACCTGCTGCACTGCAGCACAGTCGCCGCGCGGAGCCTCAGCCCTTCTTCGGCCCGCCCGGCTCGCCCGCGGCGGGCCGCCGGCGATCGGGCACCGCGGACACCATCACGGTCGCGTCGTCGCTGCGCATCTTGTTCGAGGCGTTCGCCGTGGCCGGCGCAGCGGGGCGGGCGGGGTCTTCGGCGTGCGGGCGCGGTGACTTGCCGGGGGCGGCCTCGTCGCGGTCGCCGAGGCGGGTCGTGGCGTCCTCGTCGCGCGCGGGGCCGGGGTGCCCCGGGGCGCCGTGCGCCGGGCTCGGGTTGCCGGTGCGGGAGGCCTCGGCCTCTTCCTGCCGCCGCACGACCTCTTCTTGCTGCAGCCGGATGACCTTCGACTGCAGGTCGCGGTGCAGGGCGGCGGTGGGGTCAAGGAAGCGGCAGCCGTGGTGGACCATGCCGTCGGGCGCGTCGCGGGTGTGGACCACCTCGGCGAGCAGCTCGTCGCGGGAGCGGCCGCCGAGGGGCAGGCGCAGCCGCAGCACCGCGCGGAGCGGGTAGCTGCGGTCCTCGGGCACGCGCAGGCCCACGCCGGTGAACGAGAGGTCGGACAGCTCGGCGGGCTGGGCGGCGCCCGCGGCGCGCCGGTCGGCGATGCCCCGCAGCGGCGTGACAGAGCCCTGCCCGAGGAAGGTCACCCGGAAGGCCTCGCGGCTGTTCTCGCGCTCGGTCAAGGCCTCAGGCGCGCTGAGGATCAGGCGGCCGCCGGCGCCGACGCGCCGGTCGACGCGGATCAACAGCGCCTTGAAGCCGAAGATGGTCTTCTGCTGGGTCAGCTCGACCCGCAGGCGCAGGCCCGGGACGAACATCGAGGGCAGGGCCTCGCCGAGGACCAGGGCGAGGCCCTCGTCGTCCACCGAGACAGCGACGTCGCGGGCAGCGAGCAGCTCGACGTCTTGATCGGCGACGCGCAGCTGATCGGCGGGGCCGGTCAGCCGATCGAGGTGGGGGTAGCGGCTGCGCAGCGCGGCGACCCCAGGCTTGGCGTCGCTGATGATCTGCCAGAGGTGCTGCACCAGCGCCAGGCTCTGGGGCAAGTAGGCCATGCGGCTGCGGTGGCCCTCGACCAAGCGCAGCGCGCGCTCGCCCTCGAGGCCCGAGCGGGCCGGGTCAAAACGCGCGCGGTCGAGGAAGAGGCGCTTCTCGACCCGGGCGTCGGCCGGCGCGAACAGCAGCCCGGTGCTGAGCAGGGCGATCCAGCCGCGGTTGAGGCTCTGGCCATCGCGCAGAAAACAGCAGGCGCCCTCGATCGGCCGGCCCACGGCGATCTGGGCCTCGCAGTCGGCCACGAGGCGCTCGAGGCCCGCGCCGGTCAACATCAGGCGCGCGTCGACCTGCCGGTTGCGGACCCCACCCCAGGCCGCCGACATCGCCGAGCCGCGCTCGAGCAGGAGCGCCGCGAGGTCGTCGATGGTCGGGCCGCGGCGGCTGAGGGCGAAGCGCAGCGGCTCGCCAGAGATGGCCCCGACCGTCAGCACGGGCACCCGCGCGGTGCTGACCTCGACCGACAGCACCGCGCCGAGGGCGACCTGCTGGTAGGGCTCGGGGTTGAGCGAGGCGCCGAGGGTCTGGTCGACGAAGAAGACGCCGCCGGGGCCGATGCCGAGGGTGCCGAGCCGCGGGATGGTGCCGCTCTGCAGGGTGGCGCCGCCGAGCCAGAGGGGCGCGACCACCTCGGTCGGCTGCCGGCTGCCCTCGAAGCCCATCGCGCGCAGCGCGACGTAGAGGCCGCCGACGATCTCGCCGTGCAGCAGGTGCTCTTCGCCCCGGGTCGTCAACAGCCGGAGCTGGTCGGACTCGGGCTGGCGCTCGACCGCCGCCAGCTCGAGCAAGGGGAGCAGGAGGACCTCAGCGCCGCCGGGGTCGACCAGCTGCAGCGCCGCGGTGCCGAGGCGGAGCTCGGCCGCGAGGCTGCGGCCCGAGGGCAGCAGGCGCTGCACCGCGCCGGTCAGGAGGCGGAGGTCGGGGGCCAAGGCGCCGTCGGCCGGCCGCCGCAGCTCGAGGAGCAGGGCGGCGAGGCGGGCGGCCCCCTTGCCGCTGAGCTTGCGGACATGGTCGCCCGCGGTGACCGTCAAGACCTGCCCGCTGGAGCGGACGTCGATCTCGCCCCCGGTGCCGAGGGCCATCCGAAACGGCGCGGCCCCGGCGAGGCGCTCGAGCGTGCTGGTGGGCTCGGCCTCGAGGCGGTCGGGGAAGAGGCGCACCCGGGCGTGCCAGCCGATGGGCCCCCAGAGGACCAGCATGGCCTCGTCGAAGAGCGGCGCTGGTTCGCGGGGGGCGTCCATCAGCGGGGCCTCGAGGCGGGGGGGCGCGGCGGGCGGGGCGGGCCCGGGCGGGGCGACGACGACAGCCGCCTGGGCGCAGACCCCACTGCTTCATACCCGGTCCCACCCGGTCAGGCGGTGGTCCGCCGGGCGGGTGGGGGCAGGCCCTCACCGCCTTTGACAAGCGATGACGACCCGCGCGCCGCTCAGCGGCGGCGCTTGTCGAGGCGCTTCTTGCGGCGCTTCATCGCCTCGTCGTCTGCGTCCTCGGCGAGGCCCTCGTCGACCGCCGCCAGGGCCGCCTCGCGCCCCTCGAGGCGCTCGAGCGCCGTCGCCATGCCGAGCCGGGCGGTGCGGGCGGCGTCGCTCTCGGAGCCATCCGCCGCGCCGGCGGCCTTGAGCGCCCGCGCATAGGCCTCGTAGGCCGCCGCGGGGGAGGCCTCGAGGCTGAGGTTGCCGAGCTCGATCCAGGCCCGGGCCGCCGCGGTGGGCTCGCCCGCCGCCCGCTGCAGCAGCGCCTCTCGCTCGGCGGGGGTCAGGCCGCTCTGCGCGGGGTCGAGCTGGGCGGCGCTGAGCAGCAGCGCGCCCGCCCGCGGCCCGTCGCCCAGCGCGTCGGCGGCGGCCACGAGGTGGGTCACCGCGTCGGCGGGGCGGCCCAGCCGCTGGGCGAGGACCCCGCGGAGGGCCAGGGCCTCGGGCACATCGGCGCTCTCGGGGTGCTCGCCGATGAGGCGCAGCGCGAGTGCGTCGGCGGCGGCGGGATCGTTGAGCTCGACCGCCGTGACCTGGGCCGCCCGCCACAGCGCCGCGGCGCGGTTGGACGCGCCGGCGAGGCGGTGGTCGGCGAGGGAGAGCCAGGCGTCGCGGGCCGCCGCGGGCTCGCCGGCGGCGACCAGGCCGGACGGCCGGTGCAGCGCGTGGGGCGACCACGGGCCGACGAAGGCGGCCACCGCGCCGAGCGACACCGCAGCGGTGACCGCCCCGAGCAGGAGCAGGGACCGCAGCTCGACCGGGATGCCGCGGTCGAGGGGAGCGGGGCGCGGGCGGGCAGGGGTGCGGGACATCGCGGGCTCCAGTGTGTCGGTCGTGGAACGGTACCGCGCCGACCCGTGCGGGGGCAAGCGGGATGCGCGCGCCAAGCGCGCCCCCGGCACAGGCACATGGCGCGAGGCCGGGCAGCTGTGCGGCTCAGCGGCGCACGGTCGGCGCCTCGTCGGGCAGCGGGGCCTCGTCCTCGTCGGCGCCCATGCCCTCGCTGAGCTCACCCTCGACGAGGGCGGGGTCAGGCGCCGCGCCCTCATCGGCCTCGTCGGGGGCGCGCCCCTCGTCGGGCTCGACCACCCGGGCGATCGACACGATCCGGTCGCCCTCTTCGAGCTTCATGACGATCACGCCGTGCGCCGTGCGGCTGTACTCGTTGATCTTCGACACCGGGGTCTTGAGCACCTGGCCGCCCTCGGTCACGCACATGACCATGTCGGTCTCGCGCACCTGAATGACGCCAGCGACGCGGTCTGCCTTGCCCTCGGCCGGCTTCATGCAGATGATGCCCTTGCCCCCGCGGCTCTGGATCCGGTACTCGTCGAGGCGGGTGCGCTTGCCACGGCCGCGCTCGGTGATGGTCAGCAGGCGGCTCTCGGTGTCGTCGTCGATGACGAGCATGCCGACGATCTCGTCCTCGGGCTGCAGCTCGATGCCCTTGACCCCGCGGGCCACGCGGCCCATGCGGCGCACCTCGAGCTCGCCGTCCTCGTTGCGGCCCGGGAAGCGGATCGACAGCCCGTCGCGGGTCACGATCAGCACCTGCTGCTCTTCGGTGGCCTTGACCACGGTGAACAGCTCGTCCTCGTCGGCGTTGTCGTAGGCCC
This sequence comes from Pseudomonadota bacterium, assembly GCA_046051725.1. GTDB lineage: Bacteria > Myxococcota_A > UBA796 > UBA796 > UBA2385 > JAEUKK01. Next base: position 6,323 of record JBJONS010000547.1, read on the forward strand.
GCAGGCCGTTGGTGCGCAGGTTCTTGAACTCGGCCAGCGCGGTGCGCTTGACCAGGCCCTTGCGCGAGCAGAACAGCAGGTCGACGTCGTCGCCGAGGCCAGCCACCGAGATCACCGCGGCGATCTTGTCGCCGGGATCGAGCTCGACGAGGTTCACGATCGGGATGCCCCGCGCGTCGCGCTGCACCTCGGGCACCTTGTGGACCGGCAGCTTGTAGACGAGGCCGCGCGCCGTGAAGACCAGCAGGTCGCCGTGGGTGTTGGCGATGAACAGGTCGCGCACGGTGTCGGACTCGCGGGTGCGCATGCCCCGCTTGCCGAGGCCGCCGCGGCCCTGGGCCACGAACTCGGTCTGGCTGCTGCGCTTGATGTAGCCGGTCATCGAGAGGGTGATGACCTGGTCTTCTTCGGGGATGAGGTCCATCAGAGAGACCTCGCCGCTGGCGTCCATGAACCGGGTGCGGCGGGGGTCGGCGTGCTTGTCGCGCAGGGCGACCAGCTCGCTGCGGATGACCTCGAGCAGGCGGCTCTCGCTGCCCAAGATCTCGCGGTAGCCGTCGATCAGCCGCTGCAGCTCGTCGCGCTCGTTCTCGAGCTCGAGCCGGTTGAGCGCGGTGAGGCGCCGCAGCCGCATGTTGAGGATGGCCTCGGCCTGCGTCGCGCTGAGATCGAAGCGCGTGACCAGGCGCTGGCCCGCCACCTCGTCGTTCTCGCTCGTGCGGATGATCGCGATGACCTCGTCGAGGTTGTCGAGGGCCTTGAGCAGGCCGATCACGATGTGCTGCCGCTCGTCGGCCTTGCGCAGCCGGAAGCGCGTGCGGCGGATGGTCACGTCGCGCCGGTGCTGCAGGTAGTGCTCGAGCATCTCTTTGAGGCTCAGCACCGCCGGGCGGTTGTGCACGATGCTCAGCAGGATGACGCCGAAGGTCGTCTGCAGGTTGGTGTGTTTGTAGAGGTGGTTGAGCACCACCTCGCGCATCGCGTCGCGCTTGAGCTCGATGACCACCCGCATGCCCTGGCGGTCGCTCTCGTCGCGCAGCGCGGCGATGCCCTCGAGCTTCTTCTCTTTGACGAGGTTGGCGATCTCTTCGACGAGGCGGGCCTTGTTGACCTGAAAGGGCAGCTCGTCGATGATGATGGCGTCGCGGCCATTGATCTCTTCGAAATTGGCCCGGCCCCGCACGACGATGCGCCCGCGGCCGGTGGCGTAGGCCTCGCGCACGCCCGCCCGGCCGTAGATGGTGCCCGCGGTCGGGAAGTCGGGCCCCGGCACGTGCTTCATCAGCTCGCCGAGGGTGATCTCGGGGTCGGCCATCAGGGCGACGGCGGCGTCGATGATCTCGCCGAGGTTGTGCGGGGGGATCTTGGTCGCCATGCCGACCGCGATGCCCTCGCTGCCGTTGACCAGCAGGCTCGGGAAGGCCGCCGGCAGCACGGTCGGCTCTTCGGTGGCCCCGTCAAAGTTCGGCTGGAAGGTGACGGTGTCTTCTTCGATGTCGCGCAGCAGCTCTTCGGCGAGCTGGGTCATGCGGCACTCGGTGTAGCGGTAGGCCGCCGCCGGGTCGCCGTCGACGCTGCCGAAGTTGCCCTGGCCGTCGACCAGCGGGTACCGCATGTTCCACGGCTGGGCCATGCGCACCAGCGCGTCGTAGACCGCGCTGTCGCCGTGCGGGTGGTACTTCTTGAGCACCTCGCCGACGACGCCGGCGCACTTGCTGTAGCGCCGGTTGCTGCGCATGCCCTCGTCGTGCATCGCGTAGAGGATGCGGCGGTGGACCGGCTTGAGGCCGTCGCGCACGTCCGGCAGGGCGCGGCCGATGATCACCGACATCGAGTAGTCGAGGTACGAGGACCGCATCTCTTGCTCGATGTCGACGGGCACCAGCTCACGGCTCGGGCTGTCGGGGGTGGGGGAGTCCACAGCGACCTCGGGGGAAGGAGATGGGGCGGCCGGCGCGGCGCAAAGACGGCGCCGCGGAGGGGCAAAAAGCAGTCCCTGCCCACTAACCCGGCGGGCCCGGACCTTCACCCCCGCCGCCGCGGACCACCAGACAGCGGGGCGGGGCCATCCGGGCTAGAGCCCCGACCATCGCCCGCGCGGACCCGCCCGCGGGCCAGCGCGCGGCGGCCCGCCCCCGCGCCGGAGGCCCCTTGGACCACAGCGCGCGCCCCAGCGACCGCCCCCTCGATCTCGTGCTGCTCGGCGCCACCGGCTTCGTCGGCCGCCAGTGCGCCGCCCACCTCGCCCGCCACGCGCCGCCCGGCATGCGGTGGGCGGTGGCCGGCCGCGACCGGGCCCGCCTCGAGGCCGCCCGTGCCGCGGCGGGGGCCACCTCGGCAGAGCTGCGGGTGGTCGACACGGCCGACGCCGCGGCGGTCGAGGCGCTGGTCGCCGAGGCCCGCGTGGTGCTGACCACGGTGGGGCCCTACGCCAAGTACGGCGACGCGGTGCTCGGCGCCTGCGCGCGGCTGGGCACCGACTACGTCGACATCACCGGCGAGACCCCCTGGGTGCGCCGGATGATCGACCAGCACCACGAGGCCGCGGTGGCCAGCGGCGCGCGCATCGTGCCCTTCTGCGGCTTTGACAGCGTGCCCAGCGATCTCGGCGTGTGGATGCTCGTCGAGTGGATCCGCGCCACGTGGGGTGAGCCGGTCCGCGAGGTCCGCGCCGCCTTCTCTGCCAAGGGGGGCTTCAATGGGGGCACCCTCGACAGCGCGCTGACCCTGCGGGAGCGTGGCGACCTGCGCATGCTCGCCGACCCCTTCCTGCTCAACCCCGCCGACCGGCGGCCCGGGCCCGCGCCGGCCCGCAGCAAGGACCCCCGGGGCACGGTGTCCGACCCCGCGCTCGGCACCCTCGCGCCCTTCTTCATGGCCCCGGTGAACACCCGCGTGGTGCGGCGCAGCCACGCCATTTTCGCCAGTCGCGGGCAGGACTATGGCCCCGACTTCGTCTACCAAGAGTACATGCGCCCGCCGGGCGGGGCCGTGGGCGCCTGGGTGATGATGGCGGGGATGGGCGCCTTCTTCGCGCTCAGCGGCAAGCCCTGGGGCCGGGACCTGCTGCGCCGCTTCGCCCCCAAGCCCGGCGAGGGCCCGAGCGAGGCCCAGATGGACGCCGGGGGCTTCAAGGTCGAGCTGGTGGCCGAGGCCCAGGGCGGCCGCACGGTGCGCGGAAAAGTGGCGTCCGCGGGCGACCCCGGCAACCGGGTCACGACCAAGATCGTGTGTGAGGCGGCGCTCTGCCTGCTCTACGACCGGGCGGCGCTGCCGCAAGGGGCGGGGATCTTGACCCCGGCCACGGCCTTCGCCGCCCCCCTGCGGGCGCGCCTCGAGGCCCAGGGCTTCACCTTTGTGGTCAAGGGTGCGGACGGCGGGGCAGCGCCCGCTTGACCGAAACGGTCAGACCGGGGGCTGCGCCGCGTTGAACCGCGCGATGACGCGGTCGAAGTGCCGCAGCACGTCGCGCACCCAGGCCCGCTTCTCGAGGTAGGGGCCGGGGTAGAAGCTGCGCTTGAAGCCATAGGTGACGGTCTCGCGCACGGTCTTCTGGTCCATGCCGAAGGCGGCGACGGCCAGCGAGAACTCGCGGGTCACGCTGGTGTGGCTCACGAGCCGGTTGTCGGTGCACAGCGTGGCGCTGAGCTTCTCGCGCAGCATGCGTCCGAAGACGTGGTCTTCGACCCGCTGGATGCGCGGGTTGGTCTGCAGGTTGCTCGTGATGCAGACCTCGACCGTGATGCGGCGGTCGGCGACGAACTCGGCGAGCTGCGCCACATACTCGTCGGGGTCGCTGATCTCGGGCCCGCAGGCCTCGGGCGAGAACAGGTGGTAGCCGTGGCCGAGCCGGTCGGCGTAGAGCGCGGTGATGGCCGAGAAGATGCTCTCGGGGCCGTAGGCCTCGCCGGCGTGCACCGTCTTTTTGAGGAAGTGGCGGTGGGCGTGGGCGAAGGCCTCGCGGTGGGCCTGGGCGGGGTAGCCGTCTTCGCGCCCGGCGAGGTCGAGGCCGACGATGGGGACGGCGTGCTCGTCGCGGCAGCGCACCGCGGCCCGGGCCAGCTCGAGGCTGGCGAGGCGGAAGACCTCGGTGTCGCGGGCGTCGCGGAAGAGCCCGCACAGCGAGGCGTACCAGCGCGAAAACGCGCCCGAGAAGTAGCGCAGGGCGCAGACCACGATGCCGTAGCGGAAGGCCGGCAGCCCGCCGACCACCACGGCGGGGCTGGCGGCGTGCTCGGCCGCGGCCCGGCGCAGGCCCCGGTCGACCGCGCGCAGCACCTCGTCAAAGCCGAAGCTGCCGTGCATGTGCAGCTGCGGAGCGAAGCGCACCTCGGCGTAGACGACGCCGTCGGCGATGTTGTCGAGCCCCAGCTCGTAGGCGGCGCGCTCGAGCGCCTCTGCGTCTTGCAGCACCGCGCAGGTGAGGCCAAAACCGTGCAGGTACTCTTCGAGGTTGCGGTAGCTGCGCTTGAAGACGAGCGTGTTGAGGCCCTCGACGGTCTGGCTCGGCAGGGGAACGCCCCGCTCGGCGGCCAGCTCGATCAGCGTCTGCTCGCGCAGCGACCCGTCGAGGTGCACGTGCAGGTCGGTCTTGGGCAGGGCCCGCAGCAGGCCCCAAGGCAACGCGGCGGGCAGGGCCGGGGCGTCTTCGGGCGGCGCCCCCAGCTGCAGCGCGGCGTCGATCCAGGGGCCGGAGGGGTCAGCGTCAGGGGGGTCAGCAGGGAGCATGTCGGCACCGAGGAGGAGCGGTGCCGGCGCCTATCCGCGCGGGGTCTCCGGCGGAGGGCCACGCGCGCGGCCCGCGCGCCCCCGCCTCGCGGCGCCAGGCCGACCGGAGGGCGGGCCGCAGGCCCGGTCGCGCAGCGACCAAGGGCGGCAGCCCGCGCCCGGAGGGGGGCCGCCGGCGGCGGCGCCGCCGGGGCGCCCCGCGCCGACAGACGAGCCCGGCTCAGCCCACCGCGGCCAGAGCGGCGTCGTAGTTGGGCTCTTGCGCGATCTCGGGCACCAGCTCGGTGTAGACCACCGCGCCCGTCGCGTCGACCACCACCACCGCGCGCGCGCAGAGGCCGGCGAGCGGGCCGCCCTCGAGGCGCAGGCCGTAGGCGGTCGCGAAGTCGCCGCGGAAGCTGCTCAGCGTGTGCACGCCGCTCAGCCCCTCGGCCCCGCAGAAGCGCTTCTGGGCAAAAGGCAGGTCGGCGCTGATGTTCAGCACGGTCACGCCCGGCTTCTCGGCGGCCTTGGCGTTGAACGCCCGCACGCTCATCGCGCAGACCGGCGTGTCGATGCTCGGGAAGATGTTGAGCACCCGCACGCCGGCGAAGTCGTCGAGGCTGACGTCCTTGAGGCTCGCGTCGGTGAGGCGCGTGGCGGGCGCCGGAGCGCCGACGGCCGGCAGCTCGCCAGAGAGGGGGAGCGGGTTTCCACGGAGGGTGACGGTGGCCATCGAGGGCTCCTGGGGCTGAGGTCGGGCGGTCGGGAGAGCCGCCGCGCCCGCCTACCCCGCGCAGCGCGCCTGTCCCGCCCGGCGCCGCCCCGCCGCGCGCGCCGTCGAGAGCCCGCCTTGCGGCCCGCTCCCCATTTGTGGACTCCCATACTCCATCAATGGGAGCCGGACCGCGGCGGGGCCTTGGCTGTAGGCTGGACACGAGGGAGGTCCATGTCTGCGGCCGTCGCATCTGCCGCCCGCCTGGTCGGGGTTGATCGCCTGCGCGGGCTGGTCACCGTGCTCATGGCGCTCGACCACGCGCGGCACTTCTTGCAGCCGGCAGAGGCCGATCCCGAAGACCTCGCCACCACCACCCCGCTCTACTTCCTGAGCCGCTGGGTCACCCACCTCTGCGCCCCGACCTTCGTCCTGCTCGCCGGGGCCGCCCTCGACCTCGGCCAGCGCCCCGCGGGGCCCTGGCCCGACCGCCGGGCGCTCAAGCGCGGCCTGTGGCTCATCTTCATCGAGCTCACCTACGTGAGCTTCTGCTGGCAGTTCGGCTTCTCGCGCATGCACGCCGGGGTGCTCTGGGCGATCGGCGGCGGCATGGTATTGATGTCCTTGCTGCCTCTGCCGCGGGTGGGCCTGGTCGCGGCGGGGCTGGGGCTCCCCGTCCTCTGGTCGATCCTCCCCTGGACCCACCCGATCGGCCCCGCCGGTGCCCTGCTCTGGGCCTGGACCGGCGACGTGGGTCCGATCGAGATCGGCGTATCGTACGCGATCCTCCCCTGGTTTGGCGTGCTCTGCCTCGGCCGCGCCCTCAGCCCGGCGCTGCGCGCGCCCGACCGCGCGCTCGGCATCGGGGCGGCCAGCCTCGCGCTGTTCGCCGCCCTGCGCGTGGTGGGCTTCGGCGACCACGCCCCGCTGGACCCCACGCTGGACGGCTGGCGGGCCGCCGCCGACCTGCTCAACCCGAGCAAGTACCCGCCGTCGCTGCAGTTTCAGGCCCTGTTCTTGGGTCTGGCGCTGCTGCTCATCGCCCCGCTGCGCGCCCTGCCGGCCCGCCTGGGCGCCCCGCTCGAGGTGCTCGGCCGGGTGCCGCTGTTCTTCTACTTCGTGCACCTGCCCATCTACAACGTGTTGGGGCGCATCTTCAGCACGTGGCAGTACGGGCAGGCGCTCGTGCCCCCCGAGGGGGCCCCGGCCCTGCCGCTGATGGCCCTCTCGTGGATCTTGGGCTTGCTCTTGGTCTATCCGGCCTGCGTCGTCTGGGCGGCCCGCAAGGCCCGGCACCCGGGCGCCTGGTGGGGCGCCTACATCTGAGGGGCCGCCGCGCCGACCCCGCTCAGCCGGTGCGGCTCGACGCGCTCTCGTCGGCCCAGGGCGAGCTGAGCCGCAGCAGCCCGGGCAGGCCGCGGGCCGGCGCCGCCAGCGCCTCGCGCAGGCCGCCGTCGGGCAGGCGCAGCTGCACCCGCCGCCGCCCCGGGCCGCTCAGCCCCGCAGGCAGGGGCAGCAGGCCCTGGCTCAGGTGCTCGACCCAGTCGCAGCGCCAGTCTTCTTCGGCGACCCAGCGCACCACGAGGGTGTGCCCATCGGGCAGCAGCTCGACCTGCCCGCGGAAGGGCGCCCGGGCCGGACCGACGATGTCGGGGCGCAGGCCCCGGGCCCGCTGGCGCAGCGTCGCGATCCACCCCCGCCGCGGCGCGCTGCCCAGCTCGGTCACGGCCCCGGTCGGGTCGCGGGGCTCGCGGGTGATCGTCGGCATCGGCGGCCGCTCGCGCACGGCCACGCGCAGGACCGGCCGCGAGGCCTCGGCCTCGGCCCGGCGCCGCAGAAAACCCATCAGCGCCCCGGCGGTCTCGCCGGGCAGCTTGGACCAGCGGGCGGTGACCCGGGCCGGACCGGCGCCGGGGTCGGGCCGCACCATGATGACCTGCACGTCCATCTCGACGATCTCGTCGTCGTCGAGCTCGACCCGCAGCCGCAGCCGGGCGCCGACCGGCGGCGGGCCGTGGCAGAGCAGGGTCAGGCCCTCGCCCATCAGCCGCACCAGGGTGCCGAAGCCGCCGCCGGTCGGGCCGGCGAACCGCGCCGCGCACTGCAGCCCCACGTCGAGATCGGCGGGCAGCGCGTCGCCCACGGGGGCGGGCGCGGCGCGCAGCTCGGTGGGCAGCTCGAGCACCGCCGCGGGGTCGACCGGCTCAGCCTGGGCTTGGCCGGGAGTTTCACGCGCGCTCTCGCGCCACTTGGTCGACGGGGTGGCTGAATTCGACATGGGTTCCCCTGCGGTGTCCCCATTCTGCCGACGGCGGGGCCCGGTTGCAAAGGGGTGACCGCCCTGGCCAGGGAGCCTTGACGAAGGGTGACAGGGTCCCCAGCAGCGCCGACCGGGTGACACGGGGGGCCGCAGGCGCTAGGCCGCCTGGACCCGCCCCTTAGAGGTCCCATGCGCTTCGTCCGGCCCGTGCTTGGCACCCTCGACACGATGACCGACCGGGTCCGGGACCTCAACCGCCTGCAAGAGGTCGCCCGGGTGCTCATGCGGCACGGCCTCGGCGTGCTGGTGGCCGGCCTCGACCTGCCCGGGGTGCCCAAGCCCGCGGCGGTCGAGGGGCAGAAAGAGAACGCCCCCGAGCGGGTGGTGCGCGCCATTCAAGAGCTCGGGCCCACCTTCGTGAAGCTCGGGCAGGTGCTCTCGACCCGCCCCGACCTGCTGCCCGCGGCCTACATCGAGGCGCTGCAGAAGCTTCAAGATGACGTGCAGGCCATCCCCTTCGCCGAGGTCGACAAGGCGCTGACCGCCGAGCTGGGCACCGGCTGGCGCGCGCTCGTGCAGCGCTTCGAAGAGCTGCCGCTGGCCACCGCCTCGATCGCCGTCGTGCACCGCGCGACGCTCACCGACGGCGCGGCGGTGGTGTTCAAGATCCAGCGGCCGGGGATCCAGCGCGTGATCCGCGCCGATCTGCACATCATCCGCCTGCTGGCGCGCCGGGCGGTGATCGAGTTCCCCGAAGCCCGCAGCTTCGACCCGATCGCCGTGCTCGACGAGTTCGAAGAGAGCCTCGCCGCCGAGCTCGACTTCGAGCAAGAGGCCAAAAACATGGCGAAGGTGGCGCGGCTGTTCGCCGACTGCCCCTTCGTGCGGGTGCCGGTGGTGCAGCCGCAGCTCTCATCGAAGACCGTGCTCTGTATGGAATTCCTCGATGGCGTGAAGATGCGCAACGCCCGCGAGGCCGGCTGTGACATGGCCCTGGTCGGCCAGCGCTTCCTGACCGTCGCTTATGACATGTTGTTCAAACATGGGTTTTTTCATGGCGACATGCACCCAGGCAACGTGCTGGTGCTGCAGGGAGAGGTGCTGGGCCTGATCGACTTTGGCATGGTCGGCCGCCTGACCCGCGAGATGCGAAACAACGTCATCAGCATCATCTTCGGGCTGGAGCGCGGTGATCACCGCACCATCGCGCGGCTGTTTTACGACATCGCGATCAAGGACGGACGGGTCGACTACCACGCGGTGGAGCGCGAGGCGGTCAAGCTGATGGAGGAGCACTGGTCGGGCGGCAGCGTGGCCGAGATGCAGCTCGGCCCCTTCGTGGTCGACCTCGCCACCGCCGCGAGCCGCCACGGCGCGCGGGTCCCGCGCGACTACGCGATGTTTTTCAAGGCCCTGCTGACCACCGAGGGCCTGGCCAAGTCGCTCATCCGCGAGGTGGACCCCATCGCCGCCGCCGCGCCCTACATCCAGGCCTTCTTGACCGAGCGGTTCAGCGAAGAGCGCCTGCAGCAGGACGCCTTCTACAACCTGCTGACGCTGAGCTCGCTGGGCCGCCGCCTGCCGGTGTCGGTCTCGCAGCTGCTCGACGACCTCGACAAGCAGCGCCTGCGCTTCACCGTGGTCGACCCCGACCGCGACCGCACCTTGCAGCAGGCCGAGCGCTTGACCAACCGGGTGCTGGCGACCGCGATGACCATCACCTGTTTTGTGCTGGCCACGCGGCTGCTCGACGCGCGGGCGCTGTTTCTCGGGGACAGCCTGCTGATCAGCAACCTCGTGCTCGGGCTCGTGCTGCTGGGCGCCGGCATGGCCTTCGTGGCGCTCGGGCTGCTGTCCTTCTGGCGGCGGGGCTGAGCCACTTCGACAGTTTATGTCCCATGTTTCGCAAACATCGGCCAGAAGCTCTGGACACCTGAACGGTTGACAGGTACAGGGCCGAGCGCTCCCGAGGTCCCATGCCCACCCTCCTCCGTGCCCTGCTGATCGCCCCCTTGCTGGTCGCGCTGCCGCTGATGGCGCCCGCGCCGGCCCGCGGCCAACAAGAGCCCCCTGCGCCGGCGCCGGTGCCCGACACCCTGCTCAGCCGGGGCCAGGCCCGCGCCGCCGCCAAAGACGGGAAGGGCGCGCTGGCCCTCTTCGACCAGTGCGTCAAAGAGGGCGGCCCCGACGCGATCAGCTGCCGGTGGGAGCGCGGCTGGGTCCACTGGATGCGGGCCGACTGGGCCAAGGTCGTCGCCGACTGGGAGCTCGTGAAGAAGGCCGACCCGCAGCGCCCCGACCTCGACAAGTACCTCTACCAGGCCATCGACAACAAGAGCCTTGAGGCGGTGCTCGAGCGGGGGCGCAAGGCCGACCCGGCGGCCTTCGTCAGCCAGGCGCCCAAGGGCGCGACCCTGCGCCTGCGGGCGGTCGGCGACATGATGATCAGCACCGACTTCCCCGAGGGCGTGATCAACCCCGAGATCGGCGCCACCTTCGCCGACGTCAAGCCCTGGCTCAAGGACGCCGACCTGACCTTCGGCAACCTCGAGGGCCCGCTCTGCGACCGGGGCGAGACCACCAAGTGCAAGCCCGAGGCCCCGCCCGGCGCCTGCTACGCCTTCCGCACGCCTGGCCGCTACGCCCCGCTGTTTACAGACGCAGGCTTCGACGTGCTGAGCACCGCGAACAACCACGCCGAAGACTTCGGCCGCGACTGCCGCATCGACACCGAGGCCCTGCTCGACAAGCAGGGGATCAAGCACAGCGGCCGGCCCGGCGACCTCGCCAGCATGACCGTCAACGGTCTGAAGGTCGCGGTGATCGGCTTTCACACCAACCGCAACAGCCACTACGTCAACGACCACAAGGCCGCGGCGCTCATCGTCAAGGCGATGGCCGCCGAGCACGACATCGTGCTGGTCAGCTTCCACGGCGGGGCCGAGGGCAGCAAGGCCCTGCACGTGCCCGACGGCCCCGAGGTCTTTTACGGCGAAGAGCGGGGCGACCTGCGCCGCTTCGCCCGGGCGGTGATCGACGCCGGCGCCGACATCGTGATCGGCCACGGCCCCCACGTCCTGCGGGGGATGGAGGTCTACAAAGGCCGCCTCATCGCGTATTCGCTGGGCAACTTCGCGACCTACGGCCGCTTCAACGTCAAGGGCAACGCCGGGATCGGCGTGGTGCTCGAGGCCACCCTCGACCGCGAGGGGCGCTTCGTGAAGGGCTTGGCCTTGCCCACCAAGCAGCTCGGCGCCGGCGTGCCGGCCAAGGACCCTGA
>JBJONS010000548.1:0-5932 GCA_046051725.1 Pseudomonadota bacterium
GTGTTGCCCCGCAGGCAGATCACCGACTTGTTGCGATCGGCCGAGAAGGTGCCGGTCCAGGCGCCCTCGGGGAAGACCACGGTCACCTCGCAGGTGCCGCTGGGGACCTGCTCGGCGAGGATGCGCTCGCGCGACGTGACCCCGCGGGAGAAGCCCTGGCCGCAGCGCAGCTCGAGCGCGCGGGCCAGCGGTGCGCGCAGCTCGATGTCGACCGCGGACCCGGGGGCCGCCGCCGGGGCCGCCGGGGCGGGCGCGCGGCCGATCTCGCGCTGGGCGCAGCGCAGCTGGCCGGGGAGGGCGATGCGGCAGATCAGGTCCATCGACTTGTCGACCATGACCTGCGCGCGGGCGTCTTCGTCGGGCGGGAAGGTGGCCGAGACCGTGCAGCGCCCGGCGGGGATCTGCATCATCGCGACCCGCTCGGGGGTGCGCCCGGCCTGGGACAGGCCGTTGTCGCAGGACAGCGCCACGCTGCGGGCCAGGGCCACCTCGACGAACAGATCGTGGGGGCCCAGCGTGCCGTCGGGCCGCGGCCAGGGCGGCGGGCCCTCTTTCGGAGGGGCGGGCGGGGCGGCAGGATCGGGCAGAGCGGCAGGATCGGTCGCTGCGGCCGCGCCCTCGGCGCCGGGCGCGGCTGCGGGCTCGATCGGGTCGTCGGTCAAGGCCAGCGCGCGGTCCGGCCGGGGTGCTGCGCCCTCATCGGCCGGCGTCAGGCCCTCTTCCCCGGGCAGCACGGTCACCGGGCCGCCCGGCGGCGCCTCGGCGACGCCGTCTCCGGGCGTGTCGCCGCCGGCGCGCACCGTGACCGGGCCGGCGTTGGCGGCCTGGTCGGGCCCGGCCTGGTCGGTCGGCACGTCGGGGCCGTCCATCGGCCCGAAGTAGGGCAGCCAGAACCGGCGCAGCACGAAGCCGCCCGAGACCGTCAACAGCACCGCGCCGGCGATCAGCCCGGCGGCGATCTTGGCCCGGCGCTGGGCCCGGGCGTCGGCCTCGACCTCGGCCTTGGCCTTCTTGAGGGGGCGCAGCAGGTTGTCGTTCTCGAACTTGTCGCCGCCCCCCTCCGCGTCGTCGGTCCCGCCCGCGGGGCGCGCGTCGGGCGCCACCGCGGTGGTGGGCGCCCCGGTCGGCGCCGCCCGCTCGCGGGGCGCGCCGCCGATGCGCTCATCGGCCCAGGTCGACAGCCAGGCGCCCTGCAGGTTCGGGATGATCAGCCGCAGCTGCCGCGCCACGTCGCGGGCGGGCGGCCGCATGTCGGGGTTGGCGGCGAAGCAGCCCCGCAGCAGGTCGCCGAGCTCGGCGGGCAGCGCGGGGTCGAGCTGCCGCACCGCGGCGTGGATGGCCGCGTCGACGTCATCGGGTCCGCTGGCCGCGAGCTGGGGGTTCGAGCCGAGCAGGCAGGAGTAGAGCAGGCAGCCGAGGTTCAAGACGTCGTTGGCCGGCGTCTCGGTGGGGTGCAGCGCCCGGTGCAGGCCATAGTCGGTGAGCACCACCTCGCCGGCGCCGGTCACCAGCACGTGCTCGGGGACGACCGCGCCGTGGGCCAGCTCGAGCGGGCGGATGCTCTCGGGGCTCAGCGCGCCGTGGGCGGCGTGCAGCGCCCAGGCCAGCTCGAGCGCCAGCTCGGCGGCGGCGCGGGGCGGCATCGGCCCGGTCTGCAGCAGCTCGCGCAGATCGCGGCCGACCACTTCGGCGCACACCGCGGCGGGCACGCCCCCGACGGGGATGAGCGCCTCGATGTGGCCGATGTTGGGGTTCTTGAGCCCCTCGAGGATCGGCATGTCTTTGCGGACGCGCTCGAGGAAGGGCGCCTCGCGCGCGGACCGCGTGTCGAGCACGGTGACCACGACCGCGCGCTGGGCGCCGTCCTCGGCGGTCGCGGTGCCCCGCCACTGGGTGCCAAAGGCGCTGGCGCCGAGCTTCTCGTGGAGCTCGTAGCTGGTGCTCGGCGCGTCTGTCGGGCCGCTCATGCGGTCTGCTCCCACCTGCGGCGCCACCGACGGGGGGATTGACGCAGCCGAGGCCAATCCGCCGCCCGTCGCCGGCCGCTGGGTCAGCATCCCACCTGCGGGGACCCGCGGGCAGGGGCTCAGGGAAGATTACGTAGCGGTGGTGATCTTCGGCGAGGGCTGGGCCTCGGCCAGGGCCGCGGGCTGGAGCGCGGTCATGCCCAGCCAGACCACCGAGAGCCAGACCGCGTCGGCGAGCAGCAGGTGGACCAGCTGCGCCCACACCGGAGCCAACAGCGCGAGGTTGACGACGCCGACGGTGATCTGGGTGAGGAACAGCCCGAGGACCACCACCGCGGCCCGCCGCGCCTGCGCCCCGCGCCCAAAACCCACCGCCACCGCGACCACGGCGGTAAAGCCGCCGACCAGCACCGCGCCGAGCGGGTGGAAGACCCGCAGGCGGATGAGCACGTGCGCGGTGGGCGAGAGGTCCTGCGCGATGCCCTCGGCGAGGCTGCGCGCCGGGAACAGCGTGTCGCCCAGCGCGGTCACCGCGCCGCTGGCGCCGAGCAGCAGCAGCAGGCCGAGGTTGACCGCCAGCAGCACCAGCGGAGCGCCCTGGCCCCGCAGGCGCACCGCCGGCGCGCCCGAGGCCCAGCGGGCGGCGACGAAGTTGCTCGCCAACAGCAGGAAGGTGTTGCCGAGGTGCAGCGCCATGATGACCGCGCGGCCGATGCTGTCGTCTTGGCCGACCTTCTTGAGCAGCACGATCGCCGCGCCGACCCCGGCCTCGGCGAGCATGAAGCCCATGGTGACCAGCGCCGCCCGCCGCACCCGGTGCCCGGCCGGCCAGGCCCGACTGCACAAGATCAACGTGGCGAGGGTCATCAGCAGCACGACCCCGCTGGTGAGCCGGTGGGTCAGCTCGATGAGGGTGTCGAGCGCCGGCGCCCGGGGCACCAGCTCGCCGTTGCACATCGGCCAGTGATCGCCGCAGCCCGCGCCGGAGCCCGAGGCCCGCACGAAGGCGCCCCAGGCGATCACGAAGAAGTTGACCAGCAGGGTGGCCCAGGCGAGGCGGGCGGCCCGCTGCTGGGCGGGAGGAGCGGCGGGATCGGCGAGCTGCATGGCGCCTCCACGGGGCGGGGCCCGGCCGGCGGAGGGCGCCGCGGCCTGGGCGAGGGGGCGCTCTAATGCGGGCGGACCGGCGCGCGCCGGGCCGGGGCGGACCTCAGCCCGAGATCACCGCGCCGGAGCGGAGACACCGCGCTGCAATCGACGCAGGTCGCCCGGGTCCGGTACAAGGTGCAAGGGAGGGCCTGCGCGGGCCGAACCGGGGCCGCTGTCGCCCCAGCGCCCGCGCCCCCTTCCTCCTGGAGGAGCCTGTGTCCGAGAAGCGCAACGCCGCCCCGTCCCCCTCCCTCGCCCCCGCCCGTGGGGGCGCGTCTGCCCGCGGTGGCGCGGGCTCCGCCGGTCCCGCGGCCGCGCCGGTGATCGGCGCCGCGATGAACCAAGAGGTGGTCGAGGCCATCGGTTTTGCGCAGTCCGGCGACACCGTCATCCTCCAAGAGATGATGGCCCGCGGGGTCGACGTGACCGCCGTGATGGGCGACATGTGGGCCCGCAGCAGCAGCCGCGAGAGCGAGAGCACCGTCGCGCAGGCCCACGCCGAGCCGACCGGCGCGATGTGGGCCGACGTCACCCACCGCACCGAAGAGGCCGAAGAGCTCCGCGCGGGCATGGGGCGGCCGCCCGAGGTCGCCCCGGTCGCCGAGGTCGCGGTGCCCGAGGCCAAGCTGCCCCCGGCGGTCGAGATCCACGACATGGGCCCGGCCCAGCGCTGGGACAGCGTGGGCACCGACATGGCCACCAGCGAAGAGGCGGGCGACTCTGACCGCATCGCCGAGCTGCTGGTGAACGATCTCGGCACCAACCTGGCGGGCATGCCCATCCACCTCGATCGTCCGGCGTGGCGGGTGGCCTCGACCTACAACGCCGAGGCGGTGATCGTCGACCAAGAGGTCTACCTCCACCGCAACGTCGAAGAGCGCATCTCGGACGAGCTGGCCGGCCCCGAGCTGGGCGCCTCGCTCGACACCGACGGCAGCCGCCTGGGCGGCTTGGTCTCTCCGTCGTGGCGCCCGCCGTTCCTGCGCCACTCGGGCTCGGCCGTGGTCATCACCGATGGCGGCTACACCATCGAGATGAAGAACGAAGAGGTCATCGTCTTTGACGAGACCGGCGAGCAGATCACCCGCATCTGGGGTGACCCTCACGTCAACGAGGGCAAGGGCGGCGACGACTGGCACTTCGGCGAGGACAGCACCTTCATCCTCCCCGATGGCACCAAGATCTGCCTCGACACCGAGCCCAACTCCGCCGGCGAGTGGTACGTCGTCGGCGTCGACGTGCTCGGCGGCAGCCAGCGCTACCACTACGGGGTGGGCGGCAAGCAGGGCATGACCCAAGACGCCGAAGACTTCGACCTCGCCCACGAGGACACGAGCAAAGACAAGTCGGCGGGCGTCTTCGCCTTGGCCGCGGGCAACCAGTGGGCCAAGATGGGCGCCGACGGCGAGTTCTACGACGTCAACGACGAGAGCTGGGGCGGCTACCTCGCCACCCGCGACGTCACCGCGGGGGCCAAGGCCGAGGTGAACGACCGCCAGAAGGCCGTCGCTGGCGACAAGGACCTCAAGGCCCAGGCCAAGTCCAAGAAGGGCAAGGGCGCCGGCGACGACTCGCTGGTGTCCAGCCGCCGCGAGAGCACCGAGACCAAGGCCTGGGTCGCGGCCCAGCAGGTCGAGGTGGACGCCCAGACCGGCAAGGTGATCGACCCGCTGCGGTACATGCCGCAGGCGGTCGAGATCGATGACCGCGGCGAGCCCAACTACATCCCGGGCATCGAGCGCGAGATGGCGGTGAGCCAGCCCCACGGCGACTCGGCCCGGGCCGGTCAGCTGCTCAAGCCGAAGCTCGGCATCGACTTCTCCCGCTACGACGTGCACATCGACCACGAGGCCCAAAAGGTCGCCTGGGCCTACAACGCCAACGCGGTGCTGTTCGGCCAGAGCCTGTACGTGCACGCCGATCTGGTCAACCAGATCGAGGTCGAGCTCGAGGCCCCGGCGGTCGACGCCCGGGGCGCGGGCGCCGAAGAGACCACCCGCGACGGCTTCCTCATCGCCCCGAAGTGGCGGCCGCCCTTCGCCCGCCTCTCGGGCTCCGAGATCGTGATCACGCCCTCGGGCTACACCATCGAGATGAAGGGCGCCGACGTCATCGTCTACGACGAGACCGGCGAGCAGATCACCCACATCTGGGGTGACCCCCACGTCAACGAGGGCAAGGGCGGCGACAACTGGCACTTCGGCCAGGACAGCACCTTCATCCTGCCCGACGGCAGCAAGCTCTGCCTCGACACCGAGCAGAACGCCGGCGGCGAGTGGTACGTGGTCGGCGTCGACGTGCTCTGCGGCCGCGAGCGCTACCACTACGGGGTGGGCGACAAGGGCGGCATGACCGAGGACGCCCTCGACTGGGACAAGGACCACAAGGACGCCGCCGCGGACGCCTCGGCCGGCGTCTTCGCCCTCCAAGAGAACGGCCAGTGGGCCATCATGGCCAAGGACGGCAAGTTCTACGACGTGCGCGACGAGTCCTGGCAGTCCTACCTCAAGGACAAGGACGTCGACTTCGACCCCAACAGCATGGCCAAGGGCCTGACCGAGAAGCAGATCGCGGTGGCCGACGACCGCGACCTCGCCCGGCAAGAGGCCGCGCAAGACAACGGCTGGGGTCGCTCCCGCCCGGTGACCAGCGGCGGCAAGCGCTACCACCGCTTCGAGAGCATGAAGATCGAGGCCGAGCTGATGATGCTCCTGCGCGACGACAAGATCGTCCAGCGCCGCATCGGCTGAGCTGTGGGGCCGGTCGGCGCGCGCTGCGCCGGCCGCTGCGCCCGCGCTGCCCACCCGCCGCCCGCG
>JBJONS010000549.1:0-8230 GCA_046051725.1 Pseudomonadota bacterium
GCTGGCCCGCGCCTCAGGCCTCGACGGTCGGCTCGGCGTCCGCCTCGTCCTCATCGGGCACGGGCTCGAGGTCCTCCTCGACCGGATCGGCGCCGCCGTCGGCGCCCCCCTGCGGCGGCGCGGCCGTGTCGAGCGCGGCCTTGACCCGCCGGGCGACCGCCGGGCCGATGCCGGGCACCGCGGCGAGCTCGGCCTCGCTGGCCAAGGCCACCGCCTCTGCGCTGCCAAAACGCTGCAGCAGCGCGGCGCGCCGCGCGGCGCCGATGCCGGGCAGGCGCTCGAGCGCGCTGGTGAGGCTGCGCTTGTCGCGCACAAAACGGTGGTAGCGCACCGCCGTGTCGTGCACCTCGTCGCGAATGGCCTGCAGCACGCGCAAGGCGCCAGAGTTGTGCGGCAGGCGCACCGGGTCCTTGACCCCGGGCAGCACCACCCGGTCGGTGGCCTCGCGGTCGCCGCGGCGGCGCTCGGTGCGCGGCTTGACGATGCCGACCATGTGCAGGCGGGGGCCGCCGCCCTCGCCGTTGAGGCCGAGATCGGCGAGCACGGCCAGCGCGGCGTTGAGCTGGCCCTTGCCGCCGTCGACCACGAGCAGGTCGGGCAGGTCGCCCTCGTCGAGGCCGCGGCGGACCCGCCGGGTCAAGATCTCGCGCATCGTGGCGAAGTCGTCGGCGCCGACGACGGTCTTGACGCGGTAGCGCCGGTAGTGGGCGCGGCTGGGCTGGCCGTCGATGAAGACCGCCATCGCCGCGACCGGGTCGGTGCCCTGGATGTTGCTGTTGTCGAAGCACTCGATCCGCCGGGGTGGCGCGGGCAGGCCGCACACCTTGGCCAGCTCGACCAGCGCGGCCTGCTGGCGGTCGGCCGCGTCGAGCTGCTTCTTGAAGCTGGCCTCGGCGTTGGAGCGGGCCAGCTCGACCAGCGCCACCTTGTCGCCGCGCTGGGGCACGAGCAGCTCGACCGCCCGGCCGCGGCGCTCGCTGATCAGCTCTTGGAGGGCGGCGAGGTCGGGCGGGGCCAGCGGCAGCAGCAGCTCGTCGGGGATGTCGCCCCCCTCGCCATAGACGGCGTTGAGCACGCTGCTGAGCAGCTCGCCGTCGGTGCCCGCTTGGTCGGTGAACGGCAGCAGCAGCACCTCGCGCGGCTGGCCCATGCGGATGGGCATCAGCGCGAAGACCCCGCGGGCGCCGGTGCGGTGCAGGCCCCAGGCGTCGCGGTTGGACTGGCCGGTGTCGGCCACCGCTTGGCGCTCGATGGTCGCCTCGATGGCCCGCAGCAGGTCGCGGAGCCGGGCGGCCTCTTCGAAGCGCAGGGCCTCGGCGGCGGCCTCCATTTGGGCTTCGAGGCGGCCGATGAGCTCGCGGTTCCGGCCCTCTAAGAAGAGCATGCTCTGGTCGACGACCTCGCGGTACTCGGCCGGGGAGCAGAGGCCCACGCAGGGGGCGAGGCAGCGGCCCATCTGGTGCATCAGGCAGGGGCGGCTGCGGCCCTCGAGCTCGCGGTCGCTGCAGGTGCGCAGCGGAAAACGCCGGCCGATGAACTCGAGCGTGGCGCGGGCCCGGCTGGCGCTGGCGAAGGGGCCGAAGTGGCGCAGGCCCGGCGCGGGCTCGGTGCTGCGCACGGTGCGGTAGCGGGGCCACTTGCCGCCCGGCCGCACCTGCAGGTGCAGGAACGCGCTGTCATCGACGAGCTTGACATTGAAGCGGGGCCGGTGCTGCTTGATGAGCGAGCTCTCGAGGATCAGCGCCTCTTTCTCGGTGCGCACGACCATCGTGTCGATGGCCGCCGCCGCCTGGAGCAGGAAGGGCACCATCGGCCGCTCGTCGTGGCCGCCGACGTACTGCTTGAGGCGCGCCCGCAGGTTGCGCGCCTTGCCCACGTAGAGCACGCGTCCGCGGCCGTCTTTGAACAGGTAGACGCCGGGATCGGTCGGCGCGAGCGCCGCGTGCTGGTGCAGGGCCTCAGACATGGGGGCTCCGGTGGGGTCGGGTGGGGTCTAGCCCGCCACGATCCACCAGAGCACCAGCCCGGCGGTGGCGCACAGGCCGATGATCAGGAAGACCTTCGAGCCCTTGCCGTCCTCGATGGGCTCGATCTCGCGCGGCGGGCCGGCGGCCAGCTCGCCCTGCACCTCGGCCAGCGAGCGGGCGCTCTCGGTCCACTTGCCGGCGCCGAGCTCGTCTTCGCGGCGGGCGTCGCCGGTCACGCCGCGCAGGCCCTCCCACTTGGGCTGCTCGGGGCTGGTCGGCGGCAGCGGCTCGGCGGGGGTCGGCGGAGCGGTCCAGGGCGCAGAGACGGGCGGAGGAGGCGCCACCGGGGCGCTCGGCGCCTCGGCAGCGCGCGCCATGCCCGGCGCCGTCGGCGGCGGCGCGGTCGTCCAGGCGGAGGGCTCAGGCGCCCAGGCCGCGGCGGCGAGCGGCGAGCGCGCGAGGGGAGGAGGCTCGACATCGACGTCAGCCGCGTCGTCTTCAGAGGGCGCCAGGGTAGAGCGGCCCATCTGCAGGCTGGGGAAGGCGCGGGCCAGCGGGACCGGATCGACCACCGCCGGCGCCGGTCCGCGGACCGCGTCGTCCGGTCGGGCGGGGCTGTCCCACTGGCCGCTCCAGGGCCGGTCGTCGCCGGCCAGCGGGTCGACCTCGGCCTCGGCCTCGGCGTCGGCCGCCGGCACCCGGGGCGGCGGCGCCGAGGGCTCGGGCGCCCAGTCGTCTTGGGCCAGCCCGGCCGAGACCGCAGCCAGCAAGCTGGCTTCGCCGCCGGTCGACGGGGCGTCGGGCAGGGCGTCGCTGTCGTCGAGCGCGGGCAGGCCGTCGGGCCGCGTCGGCGGGTCTTCGGCGTCCTCGTCGTCTTCGACGGCGTCCACGGGATCGACCGCGCCCGGGTCGGGGGGCGCGTCGGCCAGCGACCAGGGGGCGCGGGGCGCGGGCAGCTCGGCGGCGGCGGGGGAGGAGGGCAGCGCCGCGTCGGCCGCCGCGGGGTCCAGCGCCGGTGGCGCGGACGGTGCGGACGGCGCGGACGGTGCGGACGAAGGCGGAGCGGCGGGCGCGTGGTCCGCGGGGGCGTCGTCGGCGGAGGGACCGGGCTCGGGCGGCAGCGCGGTCGGATCAGCCGCATCGACCTCGGCGGAGGCGGCCTCGGCGGAGGCGGCCTCGGCGGAGGCGGCCTCGCGCGGAGCCTGCGCCGGATCAGCGTCCTGCGAGTCGATCTCGGCCTCGCCGCTCAGCGGCGCGGGCGCGCTCGGCGCCGGCGCCGCGGCTGCGGGGATCGCCACCGGGACCGGGACCGGCACAGGCACCGGGATGGGCGCCGGGCGGGCGGCCACCCCCGGGGGCGCAGAGAGCGCGTCGTCGTCGTCCTCGTCGTCGAAGCTGGCGTTGGGACCGGGGAAGACGGTGAGCCGCAGGCCGTCTCCGCGGGAGAAGACCCGGCTGGGCGACTCGGGCCGGGGACCCCGGCTGGCGGGCGCCGCCGTCCCGGCGGCCGTCGTGGGCGTGGCCGCAGGCGCCGCCGCTCCAAGGCTCGCGGTCGATTGTGGCGCGAACGCCACCGGGGCCGCTGCCGGCGGGGGCCCGCTGAGGGGCACCACGGCTTGGGCCGGCGGAGCGGTCCGCGCGGGCGCAGGGGCCTCGACAGGCGCCGACCAGGGGCGGGACGGCGCCCCGCTGGACGGCACCGACACCGACAGCACCCGTGCGGGCTCGGCTTGGCCGACCGTGGGCACGCGCACCGGCGCGATCTCGGGGTTGGCCACCGGCCGGGGCGGCATGCGCAGGGCGTTGCTCAGCCGCCACTCGGCGCCGAGGCTCTCGACCAGCGCGGCCTCCCAGTCGGTGTGGCGGGCGAGCAGGGCCGCGAAGGCCTGGCGCGCGGCGCGCCCCGGCGCGATCCGGTAGCGCGCGCGGTCTTTGGTCAGGCCCGAGCGGAGCAGCGGCAGGCCAGGCTCATCGAGGCGGTCGAGCCCGAGCACCTCGATGAGGTGGCCGTACTGCAGGCAGTCGGTGGCCTGGGCCGAGGCCGAGGGGTCGGTCTCGGGCGGCAAGGTGGCGGCGAAGGCCGGCCGGATGCTGAGCTTGCCCCGGGCGTCGAGGCCGACGAAGGCCGGGTGCAGGGCGCCGTGGGCCCCGCCGCGCTCGTGGACCTCGGCCAGCGCGCTGCCGACGTGCCAGGCGAAGGCCACCGCCGCCCCCGGCGCGAGGCGGGCGGCCAGCTCTTCGAGGTCAAAGGCGAGGCTGCCGGGGATCGCCACAAAGGCGCGCCCGTCGTTGATCCGGCCAGTGCGCAGGTCAGGGAAGGGGCCCCAGACCGGCAGGCTCGCTGCCCGGGCGAGCAGCGCCGGCGGCCCCAGGTAGACCTCGCCGAGGCCGTCGGGCCCGGACGCCGCCCAGTGCTCGATGGTCGTCGAGGGGGCGGGCCGCCGGGTGGTCAGCGTGAAGCCCGCACATCGGATGGGGGTCGCGGCGTCAGCCAAGGGGATCCCTGCGCGTGGGGCGGGCGCCGGCGCGGCGGCGCCCCCGCGGGCACCTGCGCCCCCGGGGAGCCCGCGGGCGGGGCCTGATAGCCTGTCCCGACGGCTTCGCCCCGCCTGCGGCGGCGCAGACGCGCACCCCGCGGCGTTGATCCGGCCGGCCCGGCCCGTTAGCTGCCGCAGACGGGCCCCTGCGCTGGCGGGGCCGCTCGTTTTTCCGGCCTTGTCTGGAGGGGGTGCCCGCCGATCCGCGGGCCCCGTCGCGCCGCCGCTGCGTGCGCGCCCCAGACCCTGCGCCGTCCCCCTCCCGGGGGCGGCCCGGTCCCGGCCGCCCGCGCTCCTGGGGCCCCTGCCCCGCACCGCCCGCCGCTGTGGCGCCGGGCCCGAGGAACTCGATGAACCGCGTGGAGAACGCCATCAGTCAGGGTCGCTGTGTGCTCGCCGTCGGCGGGCGGGCGCTCCAGAGCCCCGAGGTCCAGGCCGAGCTGCGTCGGCGCACGCTGAGCCCCATCGCGCTCGGCGGCGAGGTGATCAACCCGGCCGTCGTGCTGAGCGCAGACGCGCTCGCGCCGGCGCTCGAGCGTGAAGGTGGCGTGCTGGTGCTCATCGAGCCCGAGGCCGCGGTCGACGGCCGCGCGCTGGGCGAGCTCGAGAAGCTGATCGCGGGCAGCAAGCACAAGCCGCGGCTGGTGGTGGCGGCCAAGGCCTTCAACCCCTTCGGCCTGCCGATGGCCCTGCGCACGCTCAAGTTCGAGCAAGAGAAGGCGCGGGCGGTCGACTTCATCGCCTCGCTGCCGGTCGAGGCCCCCGCACCCACGGTGGTGGTCCAGGCGCCCGCCCAGGCCCCCGCCGGCAAGGCCGGCCGGCGCGGCGAGAAGACCATCGAGGGCAAGCTGCTCGACGGCAAGAAGGTCGTGCTCGGCCAGGCGCCCGAGGCCCCCAAGGGCGAGGGCAAGCTGAGCAAAGACGAGCAGCGCAAGGCCGAGGCCGCCCGCGCGCCCCGCCCGGTGCTGATCGGCCGCGACGAAGAGCTCGCCGCCTTCGCCGCGCTGCTCGCCGCTCCGGGCAGCCCGCTGATCGTCAGCGGCCCCCAGGGCTCCGGCCGGCGCTGGCTGGTCGAGTCGGCCCTCGCCGCCGCGGGCAAGAAGCGCCTGCCCGACTTCACCTTCGGCCACGGCGCTGGCGTCGACGCGCTGCTCGCCCGCTTCGCCGTGCTGACCAAAGAGCTGGCCGGCGACGACCGCCTGACCGCCGCGATCACCGCCGCTGAGCGCCCCGCGCCCGCCGACCTCGCCGCCCTGGTCGTCGAGGCCCTGTCGGCCCCGGCCCTGGCCGACTTCGTGATGGTGCTGAGCCCCCTCGACGCCCTGCTCGACCGGCGCGACGGCAGCTTCTACCGCAACGGCCGCCTCGAGATGGTGCTCAAGGCGCTGCTGCTCGCCGCTCCGGCGCTGCAGCTCGTCTTCATCACCGACCTGGCCCCGACCTTCTACCGCGAGGGCGAGGCGACCCACCAGCGCCTGCTCGCGCTCGAGGGCGTGCGCGGCAAAGAGCTGTACGCGCTGTTTGAGGCCTGGCACGCGCCCGAGTTCGCCCGGTCGCACTTCGGCCCGATCAGCGAGCGCACCCACGGCCACCCCCTGGCCAGCCGGGCCTTCGCCCTGGCCGTGCGCGGCACCCCCGAGGGCATCGAGAAGGTGCTCGAGTCGCCCAAGCTGCTCAAGGCGGCGGCGCTGAGCGACCTTGAGCCGCTGCGCCGCAACCTCAAGCGCGCCGTCGAGAAGCTCGACGACGAGGCCCGCACCGCGCTGCTCGCCGCCGCCCTGCCCCGCATCCCGGTGGACGCCGCCGACCTGCAGGTGCTCGGCCTGGGCCGCACCCAGCGCCTCGACCTGCTCAGCCGCGGCCTGCTCGAGCAGACCCCCGGCGAGGGCGACCGCCAGTTCTACGTGCACAGCCTCGTGCGCGAGCAGCTGCCGCGCATCGACGTCGAGGACTTCGACCGCATGGAGGCCCTCGCCGTCCACTGGCAGGCCAAGGCCAAAGAGCTCAAGGGCAAGGGCGAGCTGCTCGCGTCGCTGCGCTTCGCCCAAGAGAGCAACCGCCTCTTCGTGCTCGCCCGCCGCGCCCGCGGCCGCCTGCGGCTGCCCTTCCCCGACGCCGACGCGATGGTCGACGAGCTGCGCGGCATGGTCCGCCGCAAGCGTGAGCCCCGCCACGACATCGCCCGCCAGCGCCTCAACGAGGTGCTGGGCAGCGAGCGCGGCAACACCGAGCTGCTGCTGCTCGAGGCCGAGCTGCGCGTCGCCGAGAACGCCCCCGCTGAGGCCATCATCGAGGCCTTCGCTGCCGCGGCCGCGCTGCCGACCCCCGAGGTCTTCCACACCGAGGCCACCTGGCACCTCGACCGCGGCTCGCGGTCCAAGGCCGCCGGCGCCCTGCACCGGGGCATCGCCCTCTTCTCCGCCGACGCCCGGCTCCGCCGGCGCTTGGCCGGGGTCGAGATGGGCCTCGGCCGCCTCGCCGAGGCCGTCGAGACCCTGAAGGCCGCCCAGGCGCTCGAGCCGATGATGCCCGACACCTACGGGATGCTGGGCGAGGCCTACGCCCGCCTGGGCGAAGAGCACTGGGAGGCCGCCGACCAGAACATCGAAGAGGCGCTGCGCCTCGCGCCCGACAGCGCCCAGCACCTCGCCCGCCGGGCCGAGCTGCTGCGCCTGCGTGCCCTGGTCCGCCCCGACGAGCGCGAAGACCTGCTCTCCCGCGCCGAGGCCCTGCTGCGGCAGGCCCTCACCATCGAGCAGGGCCACGGCCGCATCCAGGTGCTGCTGGCCGGCGTGCTGCTCGACCGCGACGGTGATCTCGAGCAGATCGCCTGGCTGCTCAAAGAGGCCGTGCGCCCCGCCAGCGGCGGCAAGCGCAAAGAGAGCCCCGAGTCGGCCATCCAGCGGGCCCGCCTGCTGGGCCGCAAGCGCCAGTTTGAAGAGGCCGAGCGCCTGATCGCCAAGGTGATCAAGTCCGACCACCACAACCACGCCGCGCTGGCCGCCCACGCCGAGCTGCTCGCCGCCCAGGGCTCGGTCGCTGGCGCCCACGCCGCCTGGGCCCTCGCGCTCGAGCGCGCCCCCGCCTACGCCCCCGAGCGCGCGCTCTACGAGCGCGAGCGGGCCGCCCTGCAGCTCATGCTCGACGCCGGCATCACCCAGATCGACCCGCCCGAGGGCGTGGTCGCGCCGGTGAGCCGCCCCGAGCCCGCCGCCCGCCGGTCGACCGTCCGCCGCCGGCGCGGGGGCGGGGCCGCCCCCGCCGCCGAGGCCAGCGCCGAGCCCGCCGCCGACGAGGCCGCCGAGGGCGCGCCCGCCGACGAGGCGGCCGACGCCGCCGAGCCGACCGAGGCGACCGAGCCCGACGACGAACCCGAGCTCGACGTCGGCTTCGACGGCGGCCTCGACGACACCAGCGACCCGGTCACCGAGGGCTGAGCCCCGCGCAGCGCGGCGTCTTCACCGCTCCGCGCTGCCCCGTTCCCGCGCCGCCCGGCCCAGCCGGGCGGCGCTGCCTTTTCTGCGCACCGCACCGACGCGTGCCCGCGCCGCTCGGCTCACGCCGCGCGGCGCTGCCTTTTCGCCGCGTGCCCACGCCCCCCACAGCGAGCCGAGGCCTTCGCGGCGCCCCCTTCATCGCCCACCGACGCCCCAAAACGCGCCGCCCGTGGGGGTTTCCAAAGGGGGGCCGTAGCGGGCTGGCGCGCGGCGCTGCCATGCGCCGCGC
>JBJONS010000550.1:0-10072 GCA_046051725.1 Pseudomonadota bacterium
GCCGCAGCCTGGCACCGGGTCGACGACGAGGCCTGGACCAGCGGCCACGTCTTGTGGGAGGCGCTGACCAGCAGCGTGTTCTCGCGCTGGGCAGGCGTCGACTTCATCACCGTCGCCGGCCCCCTGCGCGTCTTCGCCTACTGCGCCTGGGGGCTCGAGCTGGCCGCGCCGGTGCTGCTGCTGCTGCGGTGGACCCGCCCGCTGACCGCCGCCCTGTGCATCGCCATGCACGTCGGCCTCGAGCTGAGCACCTCGGTGGGCTGGTGGCAGTTCATCATGTGCGCGTGCCTGTGCGCCGCGCTGCCGGCCGGGCTGTGGCGGCCGGCGCTGCACCGCCTGCTCGGGCCGCGGGGCTGAGGGGCGCGCCGGTGGCTTAGAACTGAAAGTAAATGAAGCTCCTCGAAAAGCTCGCCCCGAGCACCACCGCGCACAAGAACAGCACCGCCGCCAGCAGCAGCTGGACGGGCACCGGCAGCCGCAGCCAGGGCTCGAGGCCCTTGGCCTTCATCCAGGCCTCGATGAGCAGCAGCGGCGCCGCAACCACGCCGAGCTGGCGCAGCGCGACGCCGGCCGCGTCCGAGGGGCCCGCCGCGGGCAGGTCGGCGAGGGCGCCGAGCAGCGCGGTGGCCTGGGGCAGGTCGTGGGCCCGGAACCACAAGAAGCCGACCGCCGTGAACTGGAACATCAGCGGGGCGATGAGCAGGCCGGCCAAGCCGCCGGGGTCCCGCGCCCCGCGGCCCCGCAGCGCGCGGTCGACCGCGAGCCCGACCCCGTGCCAGGCGCCCCAAGCGACGAAGGTCCAGGCCGCCCCATGCCAGAGCCCGCCGAGCAGCATGGTGAGCAGCAGGGCGATCTGGGTGCGGATCAGCCCGTGGCGGCTGCCGCCCAGCGGGATGTAGAGGTAGTCGCGCAGCCAGTGGCTGAGCGAGATGTGCCAGCGGCGCCAGAGGTCTTGGGGCGAGGTGGCCCACAGCGGCAGGTCGAAGTTCAGCGTCAGCTCGTAGCCGAGCATGCGCGCGACCCCGCGGGCGATGTCGGAGTAGCCCGAGAAGTCGCAGTAGATCTGCAGGGTGAAGGCCCAGGTCGCCGCGAGCACCATCCACGGGTCGGCCGCGCCGGCCGGGTCGTCGTAGACCGCGCCGACCAGCACCGCGAGGTTGTCGGCCACGAACAGCTTCTTCCAAAAGCCGACCAGCGTGAGCCAGGCGCCGCTGTGCTGCCGCGCCCGGTCGACCCGCGGGCCGGCCTCGATCTGGGGCAGCAGGTCGCGGCTGCGCTCGATGGGCCCGGCGACGAGCTGGGGGAAGAAGGCGATGAAGGCCAAAAAGTCGAGGGGAGAGCGGGTGGCGCGGGTCTGGCCCCGGTACACGTCGATGGTGTAGGCCATCGACTGGAAGGTGTAGAAGCTCAGGCCGACCGGCAGCGGCAGCTCGGGCACCGGGTACTGGCCGGCAACGCCCAGCATCGGCAGCAGCGCGTTGATCTGGGTGACCGCCCAGCCGGCGTACTTGAACAAGAACAGCACGCCGAGGTTGACGACGAGGCTGCCGACCAAGACCAGCCTTCGCCCGCGCCGGGCGGGGTCCTCGACCAGCTGGCCGGCCACGAAGTCGACGCCGGCGCTCAGCAGCAGCAGCCCGAGGAAGCGCCAGTCGAACCACCCATAGAAGGCCAGCGAGCCGATCAGCAGCCACAGGCGCTGGGCCTTGCCCCGAAGCAGGCGAAACCCGGGCCAGAAGGCCAACAGGAAGGCCGCGAACGCGAACGAGGTGAAGACCAAGGCGGGGCCCGCGGGTGCCGGTGGGAGGAGCCCGACAACGCTACCCGCAGGGCGGCGCGGGGCCGGGCGCACCCGGTCAAGATGAGGTCAGGCAGCACCTCCCCCGCTGCGGGGCCCGCGGGAGGGTCGCGCGCGGGGCCCCGGCGGTCGGCGGCTCAGCGGTCAGCGAGCGGGTGGTCGGTCCAGTCGGGCAGGCCGGCCAGGGCGGCGTCGACCGAGGGCGAGAGCGGCCAGCCCCAGGCCCGGTAGAAGCCGCTCAGATCCATGCCGACCTCTTCGCTGGTCCAGGTGGCCCAGCGGTCGAGGCGGGCCTGCTCGTTGGCCGGGGCCGAGGGCTCGGCGCGGTAGCGGGCGAAGACCCGCTGGAACGGCGCCCAGCCGAAGCGCTCTTGCACCTGCAGGTAGGTCTCGAGCGCGGTCCACACGCTCCAGTCGGCGGCGTAGTCGCTGCCCCCGGCGATGTAGGCGTCGATCCGGGCCGCGCGCTCGGCAGGGGCGAGGGCCGGGTGGGCCTCGCCGCGGGGCAGGCCGATGACCTCCTCCATCGCGTAGACCGACCAGAGGTTGACCGTGGCCTCGGTGGTGCCCTCGAGCTCGGCGCTGCGGTGCTGGTGGTTGTGGCCGAGCTCGTGAAAGGCGCCCCAGCTGCCCACGCTCATCAGCGCGTCGAGGTCGCTCAGCTCGGTCTGCACCGCGGTATACGCCATGATCGGGTAGCCCGAGTGCATCCAGCCGGCGCTGATCTGCCGGTCGAGCTGGATGCGCTCTTTGCGGGCCCGGGGCAGCGGCATCGACGCCAGCGCGGCCTGGGCCTCCATCACCGCGTCCCACAGGGCCAGCAGCGCCTCGGGGTCCTCGACCTCGGCCGCCGCGCCGCGGGGAAGCATCAGCACCACGTGCGCGCCCTCGAGCTCGGCCCAAGGCGCGGGCGCCTCGGCCCAGCTCGGGTCGGTGGTCTCGCCGCGCACGTAGCGGGGGGCGGCGACCACGCCGTCGAGCACCAGCTCGCCCTCGGGCAGATCGACCCCCGCCGGCACCTCGAGGTAGACGAGGCCGCCAAAGCCCGAGGCCAGCTCGGTGATCTCGGCGTCGAGCGCCTCGCTGCGGCTGATCTCGGGGTTGCGCCACCAGTCGTCGAGGTGCCAGAGCGTGTCGGTCCAGCCGCCGACCCGCAGGCGCAGGCCCTGGCCCGCCCAGGCCGCGGGGATCTGGACCGTGACCGGCCCGCCGGCCAGCGCCCAGGCCCCGGTCGAGAGCCAGAGCGGGCTGCCGGCGCCGCTGAACGCGTAGAACGAGGGGTAGCCCTCGAAGCGCGGACGCAAGGGCAGGCTGATCCGGCCGACCACCGCGCCGTCCTCGGGCTCGCCGGGGAAGTCGGCCGCCGAGGCGGGCACCAGCACCTCGTCGACCGCGCCCTGGGTCGCGAGCTTGCTCTCGAGGCGCAGCACCACGCCCTCGATCGGCGCGCTGGCCGGAGAGATCGGGGCGGCCTCGGTGGGGATGACCGGCCGGGGCAGCGCCGAGAGGAAGGCCCGCGCGGGGTCAAAGTAGGCCTCGACGCTGAGCGGCAGCGCGCTGATCGCGAAGCCGACCGTCGCCGCGCCGGTGACCTGATCGGGCCGATCGAGCGGGGCGGTGCCGGCGAGGTGGGCGAGCAGCAGGTCGAGGGCCCGCCGGTGGTGCAAGAGATCGCTCGCCGCCGCTGCGCCGACCTCATCGACCCCGCCGTCGGTGGTCTGGGCGGTGACCCACAGGCCCATCGGGCCGAGCACGGCGTTGCCGGGGTAGCCCAGCGCCGGGTCGAGGCCAGTGCTGTAGGCCCACCACCAGGCGTGCCCGCCGAGCATCATGCCGCCACCTGCGTCGACAAAGCTGTGCAGCGCGTCAACCTCTTCGGCGCTGCGCTCGCCGTAGGTGGTGGCCACATAGAGGTCGGCGTCGGCGAGCGCCTCGATCAGCGCCGGGCCGCTGCCGACGACGCTGACCGTGAAGCCCTCGCCCTCGAGCAGGCTGTTCACCGCGCCGAGCCCCGGCTCGACGACCGCCCGCCGGCCCTCACCCGCCGCCCAGCGCGCGGCGTTGGCGGCGAGGCGCGCCCCGTCCCCGCCCGCGCCGCCGGCGAGCAGGCCCTCGTGGCCGACCTCGATGAAGCGCCCGGCGCCGAAGCGGCCGCTGCCCACCACGACCTTGCCGCCGCCGTCGAGCATGATCGGGCAGGTCGCCTGGCCCGAGAGCACCAGGGCGGAGGGCAGGCTGCCGCCGAGATCGACGCTGCTGACGCCATCGGCGAGGGCCTCATGGTCGGGGCCGCAGAGGAAGGTGCAGCTCGGCGGCGCGTCTGGGGTGTCGGCGCAGGACCACAGCGCCGGATCACCGCAGCCGCCGTTGTCTTCGGCGCACTCGTCGGTGCCCACGCAGGCGCTGCCGTCCCAGCGCGTGCCGTCGGGGCAGTCGCCGGTGTCGGCGCTCCCCTCGGCGCCGTCGGCGCTCCCCTCGGCGCCGTCTGCGCCGTCCGCGCTGTCCACCGCGCCGGACCCATCAGCCTTGTCGTCGGTCACGCAGGCCGGGCTCAGCGCCGCCGCGAGCAGCGCGCAGGCCGGGAGGAGGAGGGGCCGCGCGCCGCGCGCACGACCAGAGTCGGCCTTGGACCAAAACAGCATCGCTGACATTCCTTTCGCGCTCCACCGCGGCCGGAGCCGCTCAAGGCCAAGGGGGCCAGAGCCGAAGCAGGGGCACCCACCGGAGCCCGCATGCCGACGACGACCCCACCCCACGCCGCCCACCCAGACGCCCCTGCACCGCCGCAGGGTCAGGGCGCGGCGCCCGCGGCCAAGTCCGGCAAGCCGACTTGGCTGCGACTCTACCACGCGCTCGGCGGGTTCAGCGTGCTGAGCGTGCTGGCGGCGGTCGGCCTCAACGCCGCCCTGCTCCACACCTACCGGTCGAGCGTCGACGAGGCCCAGGTCTGGGCGCAGCGGGCCGCCAGCTACACCGCGCTCGGCCAGCTCGCGACCGTCGCGAATGGGCCGGGCAACAACGTCTTCGAGAGCGGCGACCTCGTCGGCGAGCGCGCCCGCCTCGACGCGGCGATGACCACCTACCGGTCGCGGCGCGACGCCGCGCGGGCCGAGCTCAGCAGCGGCGTGCCGACGCGGATCGCCGGCCCCCTGCTCGCCGAGCTCGACGAAGCCGACCGCCACGTGCTCGAGATCGAGCAGGCCAGCATCGGGGTCTTCACCGCCCTGGGCCGCGGCGACCGCGACGCCGCCGGCTCCGAGATGGCCCGGATGGACCGCGCGCTCGGCGAGGCCAGCGGGCACCTCGCCGCGCTGCAGGGCGAGGTGCAGCAGGTGCAGGAGCGGACCTTCGCCGCCCAGCTCGGCCGCGCCGACAAGCTGCAGATGGGCGCCTACGGCATCGTCGTGCTGGTCGGCCTGATGGTGGCCGGGGTCGCCGCCTACGGCCGCCGCCTCGCCGCGGTCTTCGCGGCGGCCAACGCCGAGATCGAGCGCCGGCGCGGCGAAGTGACGCTGCTGCTCGGCAACATCGACCAAGGCCTGGTCACGGTCGGCGCCGACGGGACGATGAGCCTCGAGCGCAGCGCCGCCTTCTCCCGCCTGTTTGGTCCGCCCGCCCCCAGCGGCCGCTTCGATGAGCAGCTCGCCGCCGTCTCCGCCGACGCCGCCCTGTGGTGGGAGATCGGCTGGTCCTCGCTGGTTGAGGGGCTCATGCCCGACGAGCTGCTCGTCACCCAGCTCCCCCAAGGTTTTGAGCGGGAGGGCGCCCACATCGCGCTCTCGTACCGGGTCCTGCGCCAGGATGGCGTGCTGCAAGGCGTCCTGGTCATCGCGACCGACGTGACCGCGGCCCGCGAGCGCGAGGCCGCCGAGCAGGCCCAGCGCGAGACCCTGGCCCTGTTTGACCGGGTCGCCCGCGACCGGGTCGGCGTGATCGAGTTCCTGGCCGACGCCGACCGCATCGTCCGCACCCTGTCGGCGGCGACCGAGGACTCCGCCACCGAGAAGCGGCTGCTGCACACGCTGAAGGGCACCTCCGGCTTCTACGGCCTCAGCAGCGTGACCGAGGCGGTCCACCAGCTCGAGACCGAGGTCGTCGAGCGAGACACCCCCCTGACCACCGAGGAGCGGGCCGCCCTCGCCCTCACCTGGGAGCGGGTGCGCAGCAGCGCGGGCCGCATGCTCGGCGAGCACGGGCCCGGCCGCATCGAGATCGGCGACCACGAGCTGCAAGACCTGCTGCGGGCGGTGCTCGATCGCCGGCCCCACGCCGAGATCGCCCAGCGCATCGCCGCCCTCAAGCTCGAGCCGGTCGCGCGCCGCCTCGAGCGGCTCGGCGCCCAGGCCACCGCGCTCTGCCAGCGGCTCGGCAAGCCGGCGCCCGAGGTCCACATCACCACCAGCGACGCCCGCACCGACCCGACGGTCACCGCGGCCTTCTGGGGCAGCCTCGTGCACGTCATTCGCAACGCGATCGACCACGCCTACGAGGGGGAAGAGGCGCGGGCAGCGGCGGGGAAGCCCGCGGCCCTGCAGCTGCACCTGCGGGCGGCGATCGACGGCGACGCGCTGCTCGTCGAGATCGAGGAGGACGGCGCGGGCATCGACTGGGAGCGGCTGCGGTCGAAGGCCAAGGCGGCCTCGGTGCGCGCGCTTCGCCCCCAGGACAACGTGGAGCTGCTGTTCCTCGACGGGATCAGCAGCCGGGACGAGGTCAGCGAGCTCTCGGGCCGCGGCGTGGGCATGGGCGCGGTGCGGGCCGAAGTGCACGCGCTCGGCGGCGAGATCGAGGTCGACTCCGTCCGCGGCCGCGGCACCCGCTTCACCTTCCGCCTGCCGGCCGACCGCTGCGCCCAGGCCCTGACCACGGGCGCGATCGCGGTCTGAGCGCCGCGCCCGCCCCGCCCGCCGACGCCCTCCGCAGCACCGCTGCGGGGGGCGCGCCGATTTTGGGTCCGCCCGCGGACCGGGCCTCGGCCGCGGTGATCGCGCCGATCCTGACTCAAGCAGGTCAAGCCCGAGACGATGACGAGGCGCCGCCCAGCGCAACCCCCGATCCGAGGTCCCCATGAGCACGCCGAAGACCAGCAGCCGCTCCCGCCCCACCTGGCAGATCCTCTACCACGCGCTGGGCGCCTTCTCGGTGGTCAGCGTGCTCACCGCGGTGGGCCTCAACACCGCCATCCTCGACAACTACCGAGACAGCGTCGATCAGGCGCAGACCTGGGCGGATCGGTCGGCGGCCTACGGCGGGCTCGGGCGCATCGCCACCCTCGGCAACGGTCCAGGCAACGACGTTTTCGAGAACAAGGACATCCCCGGCGAGCGCGCCAAGCTCGAGGCCATCACCAAGGACTGGGACGCCGCCTACGCCGCGGCCCGCGCCGACGTGCAAGCCCACGTGCCCGCCGCAGACCAGGGCCCGCTGCTCGAGCACCTCGCCACGGCGCACACCAGCTTCCACGCGATGATCGACTCATCTCGGGGGATCTTCTCGGCGTTTGAGCGCGGCGACGTCGAGGGCGCCGGCAGCCTGATGGCCCAAATGGACCGGCAGCTCGGCGACACCAGCGAGGCCCTCGCCGCGCTCAACGGGCAGGTCCAAGGCCTGCAGTCGACGATGTTCGCCGCCCAGCTCGGCGGCGCCGACCAAATGCAGCTCGGCGCCTACGCGCTGGTCGGCCTCGTGGCGCTGATGGTCGCCGGCGTCATCGCCTACGGCCAGAAGCTCGCCGCGCTGTTCGCGGCCGCCCAAGCCGAGATCGACAAGCGCCGCCACGAGGTGGCGCTGCTGCTCGAGAACGTCGATCAGGGGCTCGTGACCGTCGACGCGGCGGGCAAGATGAGCACCGAGCGCTCGGCCGCCTTCGCCGCGCTCTTTGGGACCAGCGTGCCGTCGGGCCTGTTCCGCGACCAGCTCGAGGCGGTGAGCCCCGGCGCCGAGGTCTGGTTCGACATGACCTACGAGTCGCTGGCCGAGGGCTGCATGCCCGACGAGGTGCTGGTCACCCAGCTGCCCCAGGGTTTTGTGCGGGACGGCCGCCACGTCGCCCTCTCGTACCGGGTGCTGCGCGCCGAGGGCGCGCTGAGCGGCCTGCTCGTCATCGCCACCGACGTGACCGCCGCCGTCGCGCGGGCCGAGGCCGAAGAGTCCCAGCGCCAGACCATGGCGCTGTTCGACCGCATCTCGAAGGATCGCCTCAGCGTCGTCGAGTTCATCGCCGAGGCCGACCGCATCGTGCGCAGCCTGCAGGCGGCGACCGAGGACCTCGCCACCGAGAAGCGCCTGCTGCACACGCTCAAGGGCAACGCGGGCTTCTACGGCCTGACCGCCGTGGTCGACACCGCCCACAGCCTCGAGACCGGCATCGCCGACGAGGGCCGGCCGCCGAGCGCCGAGGACCGGGCCCGGCTCGGTGCGGCCTGGGAGACCGTGCGGATCACCGCCCGCCACCTGCTCGGCGACCGCGCCTCGAACATCGAGATCGCCGACAAAGAGCTCGAGGACATCCTCCAGGCCGTCATTGACCGCCGCCCCCACGCCGAGATCGCGGCGCGCATCAACGCGCTCAAGCTCGAGCCGGTCTCGCGCCGCTTCGAGCGCATCGCCGAGCAGGCCCGCGCGCTGTGCGCCCGCCTCGGCAAGAGCGACGTGCGCGTCGTCGTCGACCACGCCGACCTGCGCGGCGCGCCCGAGCGCACCGCCGCCTTCTGGGGCAGCCTCGTGCACGTGGTCCGCAACGCGATCGACCACGCCTACGAGGACGAGGACGCCCGCGTGGCCGCCGGCAAGCCGGCCCAGCTGACCCTGCGCCTGGGCGCGCGCACCGTCGCGGACGCCATCGTCATCGAGATCGCCGACGACGGCGCCGGCATCGCCTGGGACAAGCTGCGCCAGAAGGCCGAGGCGCGCAACATCCGCCTGCTGCACGAGGCGGAGCTGCACGAGCTTCTGTTCATGGAGGGCCTGTCCAGCCGCGACGAGGTCACCGAGCTGAGCGGCCGCGGCGTGGGCATGGGCGCGGTGCGGGCCGAGGTCGAGGAGCTGGGCGGTTCGGTGCAGGTCCGCAGCGAAGTGGGCCAGGGCACGGTGTTCACCTTTACGATCCCGCGCGAGAGCTGGTCCGACACCCAGGTCGCGCTGAGCGCCTGAGCCGGTCCCGGCGGCGGGGCGCGCCGGTGGAGGCTACAACCACCGGTGCCGCGCGCGGGAGGGTTCAGGCCGCCCCGCGCCGGCCGATGGCGCAGCGCCTCCCGGCCCGCCTGCGCTGATCGCGCGGGGGCACACCGCCCCGGGTCGCGCCCCCTCCCGCCGCGAGCCCCGCCCGCACCCGAGGAAGAATGGCCTCCCCTCGCCCCAAGACCCCCAAGGCCACCCCCGTCGAGCTCCCGGCGGGTCCGAGCTCCAACTGCTGGTCCGCCGGCCTCATCACCCAAGAGACGCCGGACCCGCTGCTCGCCCTGCAAGACAAGGACCTGACCGTGCGCACGGCGGCCTGCAGGGACCTCGCCAAGATCGGCCTGCCCGCCGCGATCCCCGTGCTCGCCGACCTCGCGCGCAGCGACCGCAGCCCGGCCGTCCGCCTCGGCGCGGCGGCGGCGGTCTCCGACATCCTCAGCCGCTACCGCCTCGGCCCGGCCCGGGCGGGCATCACCGACCCCGAGCGCACCAAGCTGCTCCACCAGCTCTCGACGGTCGACCCAGGGCACAACTCCGGCATGTTCATGATGCTGGCCTGCCTCGACACCCCTGAGGCGGCCCGCCGCATCCGGCTCGGCCTCAAGGACCCCCGGGGAGAGGTGCGGGTCGGCGCGGGCGTCGGGCTGCTTCGGCTCTGCTGCTCGGCGGCGCGCGGGGCCGACGTGGTGCTCGAGGCCGAGCTGGTCAGCATGATCGGCGACCCCAAGCTGCGCCCCGACGCGATCGTCGAGCTGGCCCGGGCGGCCGCCGCCGCCGGCTACCGCAGCGCGCTGCCGGCGCTGGAGCGCCTCGACCTGGGCGGCGCCTCGCAAGAGTCCATCAACGCGATGATCCAGGTGCTCAAGGGCTTCGAGCAGCCCGCCGACGGCGCCTGGCTGGCCGACGGCCTCGACGCCGGCGAGCTCAACCCCGCGCCGCCCCGGGGCGCCGCCCTGCTCGTGGTCGGCGGCGGCGAGGCGGTCATGCTGCGCCGCGACGGCGGCTGGCTGCCCCTGCCTGGCTTCGGCCAACGGGCGGCCCGCCGCATGCACTTCCGCCGGCCGGGCGCGGCCCAGGCCGGACCGGCCCTGCAGG
>JBJONS010000551.1:0-19078 GCA_046051725.1 Pseudomonadota bacterium
GCACGGCAGGGCGTGCTGCGTTGGCTGCTCATCCCCACATTCTGGGGCATGGGCATGTTCGCCCACTTCATGTGGAACACCTTCGTCGGCCCGGTGGTGGGCGCGGTCGGGGCCGAGTCGGACGCCGAGGTCATCCTCGTCGGCCTACCGGTCGCGATCGCCGTGCTGCAGAGCCCGTTCATGGCCCTGCTCGGCCTCTCGGGCCTGCTGTCCTGGTTCCACGAGAACCGCGTCGTCCGCACCCAGCTCGCCGCCGAGCCGCCCGAGGTGGTGCACCCCGACGAGATCAAGCGGCTGGTGCCCGCGCGAAAGCGAGCGTTTTTCAGCTTCTTGCGCTTCTTTCTGCGCGGGCCGCTGCACTGGTGGCGGCACCGCACGCTCGACCGCCTGCTCATCCGCCTCGCCTTTGAGAAGTGGCACATCGAGAGCGACCCCGGCGTCCGGTGGACCCCCGACCAAGACGCCGACATCGCCGAGCTGCGCGCCGACATCATCGCCCAGCGGCGCCGCCTGGGCTGAGGCGCGCCGCCGCCCGCGCCTGGGCCGCCCCCGCCGCGCCGCCCCAGAGGATGGCGTGCTGCGCGCCATCCCTGCGGCGGATCACCGGGCGGACCGCGGGCCGCTGCTATGCTCCCGACCGAAACAGGCTGACCCGCGCACGGGCGGGGCGGCCCGCCGCACACCCGGAGCGCCCCGATGACCGACGCCGTCCACCAGACCTCGCCCGCCGCACTCCACACGCTGACCGTCGAGGATCGCCTCCAGCTGCTCAAGTTCGTCTGCGCGTTCGCCTGGGCAGACTTCACGGTCAAGCAGGCCGAGCGCGACCTCGTCGGCCGCATCGCCCAGCGCTGCGGGCTGGACGCCGACGAGGCGGCGCAGGTCGAGGCTTGGCTGCAGAGCCCGCCGAACCCCGACGAGATCGACCCGCTCGATGTGCCCCAAGCGCACCGCCAGCTCTTGCTCGGCCTCGTGCTCGAGATGATCGCCGTGGACGGCGAGATCAGCCCCGAAGAGAGCGAGACCTACAACCTCCTCACCCAGCTGCTGAGCTGACCGCGGCCCGCGCGCGCACCGCACCGCGCGCAGCCGCCCAGGGGTCCGTGGGCGCTTCGGGCGCTGCCCCCGCGTTGACCATCGGGCACCCGTGGTCCACCGGCCCGGCTGCCGGTGGCCTCGCCGGTCCTGGCGGCCCCAGCCCTGGCGGCCCTCCCCCGCGCCCGCCCGACGCGCGGCCCCGCCGCTCCGCTGCCCCTCCCCTTCTTGTTGGAGTACGCTGTGTCCCAGCCCACTGATATGCATGTGATCTTGGTGCACGCGGGCGGCCCCCGCTCCGCCCTGACCGCCGCCGTCTCTGCCGCCCGGGCCGCGGCCCCCGGCGTCACGATCATCGATCTGCGCGGCGATCTCGGCGATGCCCCGGTGGGCGCCCCGGTGGTCGTGGCCCCCGGCGGCGCGCTGGGCCCGGCCCTCCGCGGCCTGCTGCCGACGCTCCCCCCGCTGGTCGCGATCCGCAGCGACGAGGCCGCCTTCGACCCGCGGGCCCTCAGCTTGGGCCAGGCGGCGATGACCGACGAGATCGACGTGGTGATGAGCCGCTTCGCGGTGACCGGCGCCAACGGTCGCGTCGCCTGGGTGATCGACCCCGCGCAAGACGGCGACAAGCCGCCGCAGTGCGCCGATGACGGCCTGCTCGTCCGGACCGCCGCGCTGGCCGCGAGCCCCCTGCTCGCCTTCCACCCGACCCTGTTCACGCTCATCCGCGACGCGGTGCGCGCGGGCCGGGCGGCGGTGCTCCCCGAGGCGCTGTTCCGCGTCAGCGCCGACCGCTTCGCGCTGGGCCGGCTGCTCCGGACCGCCGACCTCCACCTGCTGCACGCCCACAACGTCGACTACGACCTCGGGCAGCCCTGGCTGAGCGTGGTGGTGCCCGCCGGCGCGGGCCCGGGCCTCGGGGCCGCCCTCAACAGCCTCTGCCGGCAGAACCTGCCGATCGGGCTGTTCGAGATCATCGTGCCTGACGCCGGGGACAACGATTGGCTCGACGGGGTCAGCGCGGCTGTGCCGCTCCGGCGGATCGCGATCCCCGGCGCCAGCCCGGGCGCCCTGCTGCAAGCGGGCCTCGACGCCGCCGCGGGCGTGCTCCTCTGGACCTTCGCCCCCGACGCGGTGGCGCTGCCCGACAGCGCCGAGCGCCACATCCGCGCCCACCGCGAGCGCCCCGACCAGCGGATCTTCGTCGTCGGCAGCCGTGAGGCGCCGGCCAGCGAGGACGAGTCGGCGCTGCAGCGCGCCCTCGAAGCCCTCGAGCCGGCCGCAAGCTACAACGACCTGGACGCGATCCCGCTCCGTCCGGCGCAGACCCTCGAGCTCTACAACACGAGCTTCACCCCCGAAGCCGCCCTGCTGGTCGGCGGTTTTGGCGCCGAGCTGAGCGCCCTGGTTGGGCACGACCTCGGCTGGCGCGTGGCCGAGTTCGGCTACGAGGCCCTCGCCCTGCCCGAGGCGCGCAGCATCCGCCAGGGCGGGCTGACCCTCGACGCCCACGTCGCGGCCCTCGAGGCCCGGGCGCACGACGAGGTGCTGGTGATGGCCCGCAACCCGGCCGCGCTCGACGCCGCCGGTCTCCACGAGCTGCGGGCGGCCGAGCTCGACGCCCTGCTGGAGCGGCAGGGCGCGTCCGAGGCCCTGGTGCGCCGGGCGCTCGCCGGCGTCGGCGCTGTCGAGACCGCCGCGCTGCAGGCCTTTGGCGAAGACTGGGTCGCCTTCGGCGAGGACGCCAGCCGCCGGGTCAGCCAGCTGCTCCGCCACCTCAGCCGCCTCGCCGAGGCCCGCGGCCGGCGGGCCGGCTTGGCCGCCCTGGGGGTCGACGGCTTCCCCGCCCTGCTCCGCCGCCAGCCGCTCACCCTGCCGGGCCGCTGCGGCACCCTGTTCGTGGCCCGCCCGCTGGCCGGCGACGAGATGGGCTGGCTGCACCCGCTGGCCCACTACCTGTTCCACTTCGGCCCGAACGACGACACGACGCTGCTGCTGCTCGCCGATCCGGACGAGGGTGGTATCGCCGCCGAGACGCTGCGCTCGGGCGTGATGGAGCTGACGAGCCGCCTCAAGGCGGGGCCGCGCGGCGGCTGGGCCGACGTCCAGGTGGCAGAGCGCACGGGCCGCCCCGGCGAGCTGCTCCGCCTGCTCGCCACCGCCGATGGCTACGTGCTCGGCGCCAACGAGCCCGACCCGGTGCTCGAGCTGGCCGCCGCCACGGTCGGCGCGCCGCTGGAGCGCCCCGAGGGCTGGGCCACCCGCTTCACCGGGGGCCTCACCCCGATGCAGCTCGACACCGAGGCCACCTACCGCCTGCTCGTCTGGCCGGACTGGCAGGCGCCGGGCGCGGTCGAGCACATGTTTGAGCAGTACGGGCGGGCGCTCGCCAACCGCGAAGACACCGTGCTCGTCGTTCGCTTCGACCTCGAGCGGGACGGCAACCCCGACGAGGCCGCGGCGGCGCTCGGCGCGGCCTGGGAGTCGACCATGGGCGAGGGCTGGGCCCTGCAGATCCTGCTGGTCGACCAGCCCCTCGACGCCGAGGACGAGGCGGCCCTGGCCGCGGCGGTCACCGCGGTGGGCTTGGGCCCGACCGGCGCCGACCCGCGCGACGCCGCGCTGCGGACGCTGGGCCGCCCGGTCCACGAGGACGGCGTGGCGGTGACCATCCACCTCTTCGAGCAGCCCCCGGCCCCCTTCGGCCCGCTCTACCCGCCGACCCTGCAGCTGCGCTGAGCCCGCCGGCGGCCCGCCGCTCTCCCGCTCAGGGCTGCAGCGGCGGCGCCGCGGCGATCGCCAGCGCCGCGTCGAGGTCGGCCAGCGCCACGTGCCAAGCGCTGAGCGCCTCGGCCACCTCGCCGGCGGCCTTCCCTGCCGCTTGTTCGCGCAGGTAGACCGTGAGCAGGTCGGTGTCGCCGGCCTCGAACCGACGCCGCTCCGCCGCGGCGAGCGCCTGGGCTGCCTCGGCCCCCTGGCCGGCCAGCGCCCAGGCCGCGGCGGTGCCCTCGACCGCGGCGAAGGCGCCCTGGGCCTCAGCGGCCGCCTTGTCCAGCAACAAGCGGCGCTTCTGCTGCACCGCCATGCGCTTGGCCTCGAGCTCGTCGAGCTTGCCCCGGGCCTTGCGCTGCTGGGCCGGCGCGTCGAGGCGCAAGCCCAGCACCACCTCGGGCTGGATCAGCGCCTTGTCCCCGCCGCCGAGGCCCCGCGCGGCCGAGCCCACCACGTCCAAGCCCGGCAGGCGCTGGGCGCGTGCCAAGCGGATCTCGGCGTCGATCTGCTCGATCACCGCGTCAATCTCAGCGATCTCGGGGCGCCCTGCGAGCAAGGTGGGCAGCCGCTCCATCAACGCCGCCGCCCGCGCCGCGCCGTCGGGGGGCGCCGGGCGCGGCGGGGCCTCGGCCAACGCTGGGGTCCGCGGCGCGCCGTCGGCTCCGCGCCAGTAGACGCTGAGCTTGGCGGCGCTCTGCTGCACCTTTTGGCGCTGCGCGGCGACCTCGGCCTGGCGCTCAAAGAGGGCCCGCTGGTTGTCGGTCACCGCGACCGGCGGAAGGTCGCCTTGGGCGACGCGGGCCCGCACCGCCGCGTCGCGGGCCACGGCCAGCCCGGCCTGCTCCTCGGCGACGCGCAGCTTGGCGACCGCCGCCACCCAGCCCCAGTAGGCGGCGAGGGCCTCGCGCTGCAGCTCGACCTGCAGGGCCCGGGCGCGCGCGGCCGCCCCGCCCAGATCGGCCTCGGCCGAGGCGATGGCGGCCCGGCCCGGATCGGTGAACCCATCCCGCAGCAGCGGCACGCTCAAGCTCGCGAAAATCTCGCCCTGCACGGCGGTCTCGCGCTCGGCATAGTAGACCGGCAGCGGCCCGTCGCTGGCCCGGTACCCGGCCCCGACCCGGGCGCCCCAGCCGGGGATCTGCTGCTCGGCGGCGATCTCGACGGCGGACCAGTCGTAGTAGCCAGCCACGGCGCTGTCGGCCTTGCCCTTGATCTTGACGTCGAAGGCCCCCGCAGCGCCGAGCCGCGCGCCCGCCGCCCGCGCGAGCTCGGCGCGGGCGACCTGGACGACGGGCTGGCGGTCGTCGAGCACAGCGACCAGGGCGGCCTCTTCGATGGTCTCGGCGCCGAGGGCGACCCCGAGCAGCAGCAGCAGCAGCTCAGTCCCCATCCGTGTCGACCTCCCCCTCGCCCTTGTCTTTGGCCGCGTCGGCGCCCTTTGCCTTCGCGCCGCCCTTGGCGTCCTTCTGCGTGCCCGGCGGCGCGTCGGTCGTCGGCGGGAACCCGTTGAGCTGCCGCCACAGCTCGAAGCCCAGCGGCACGACGCTCAGCAGCACCCAGCCCTTGGTGCGGGCCCCCTGGCGCAGCCAGACCCGGTCGGGCCAGGGGTCGTCCTCGGGGTCGGGGATCACGAGCGCGCGGAAGTTGCCGCCCCCGTCGTCCGAGGGGTCGAGGAAGGCGACGGTGCCGCCAAAGGTGCCGATCGCCGCCCCGGGCCAGCCGGCGAACTGGATGGCCGGCCAGCCCTCGAACTGCAGGCGCACCTTCTGCCCGGGCGAGATGAGCGGCACGTCATTGCCGGAGATCTTGATCTCGACGGCGATCTCGTCGGTGTCCGGCACCAGCACCGCGAGGCTGTCGCCGGTCTTGACCTGCTCGCCGCCTTGGCCGCCGAGCAGCCGCTGCAGGACGCCGGCCCGCGGCGCGATCACCGCCTGCGCCTGCTGGCGGCTCATCTTGGTGTCCATGCTGATGAGCTTGCTGCGGGCGGCCGCCTCTTTGGCCAGCGCGTCCTGCAGCTCGCCCTCGACCCCGCTGACCTTGGCCTCGGCCTCGCGCACGGTCTTCGAGCGCTCGCCCTCGGCGTTGCGGAGGTTCGCCTCGGCCTCTTCGACCTTGGCCTGCGCCTGGCGGACCTTGGCCGCCGCGGTCTGCTCGCGGAGGATGGCCTGCTCGACGTCAAAGGTGGACTTCAGGCCCTCCGCGGCCAGCGCCTGGGTCCGGTGGAGGTTCAGGCGCGCCGCGTCGAGCGCGGCCTCTTCGGCCAGCAAGCCGTCCCGCTCGGCGAGGCGCTTCTGGCGGGCGGCGTCGACCTTTGCCGTGGCGGCCTCCTCGGCCGCGTCCACGCCCTCGCTGGTCGCGACGAGCTTCTCTTCGTAGGCCTGGATGCGCAGCCGGGCGGCCTCGAGGCTCGCCTCGAGCGTCAGCCGGTCCCGCTGCATCCGCTCCATCAGCTCGGGATCGTTGTCCCGCAGCTCGACGATGGGATCTCCGGCAGCGACCCGGTCGCCCTCGCGCACCAACCACCGCTCCACCCGACCCGAGACGGGCGCGTCGACCGACTGGCTGCGCTCATCGGGGGCCCAGGCCAACACGCGCCCCGAGCCAGGCGCGGTCTGCTGCCAGGGCAGCACCGCGAGACCGACGACCAGCGCGCCAAAGAGCACCACCAGCAGCCGGGCGACCTGGCCGATGCGCTGCGGGGCCGCGACCTGGCGAAGGGCGGGGAGCGGGGCGTAGACATCGCGCACGCGCGCGCTGACCGGGTTCATGCGGCCTCCACAACGGGCGCGGCGGGGAGGACGCGGCCGCCCTCGACCTCGAGGCGCCGATCAAAATCCCCAGGCAGGCTCGGATCGCGGCTCAGCACCACGAGGGTCCACGGTCGACTGGGCGGGCAGAGCGCCGCGAGGAGCAGCGCCTGATCCGCGCGCCCCAGGCCATCGATCACGTCATCGACGACGATCAGGCGGTGGCGCGCGGCGAGCGCGCGGGCGACCATGAGCTGGCGCTGCTGGCCGCTCGACAAGGGCGCGCCGGTCGGCGAGAGCTGGGTCTCGGCGGCCAGGGGCAGGCGGGTGACCGCCGAGAGCAGGCCCACCGACGCGAGCACCTCGCGCAGGTCCACCCGGCTGGCGGTGGCGTCTCCGAGCTGCACGTTCTCGGCGATGCTGCCGGCGATCACCTCGACGCCGCCAATCAGGCCGACGTGGTGCCGGAGCTCGGCCAGCGGCAGGTCGCGCAGGTCGTGGTGATCGAGCTCCACCGCGCCGCGCTCGGGGGTCCGCAGGCCGTAGATCAGCCCAGCGAGGGTGGACTTGCCCGCGCCGGTCCCGCCGGAGATGAGGACCCGCTCGCCAGGGGCCACGTCGAGATCGACGTCACAGACGCCACCCTCACCGCGATCGTACTGAAAACTCGCGCCGGTGACCCGCAGGGCCGCCGGCCGGTCGGTGGGGAGGGTCGCCGGCACCCCGCCGCTGCGCTCCATCGGCAGCTCGAGCAGGTGGCCGAGCTTGTCGACCGCGGCGCCGAGATCGTACCAGACCTCGAGCTTCTCGGAGGTCTTGGTCAGCGCGGAGAGCACGCTGGCCACGATGAACTCGGACGCGACGAGCTGGCCAAGCGAGAGCTGCCCCCCGATGACCAGCCACCCGCCCACCGCGAGCAGGCCCGCGCCGGCGAAGGCCTGCAGCGCGATGATCCCGCCGTACTGGCGCAGGAAGTAGTGGAAGTGGGCGGCCCGCTGCTCGAGGTAGCGGCGGCTCAGGGTGTCGGCCCGGTCCATGGCGAGGTTCAGGCCCGCCGGGGAGCGGAAGGCCAGCGGGCTGCGGGCCAGCTCTTCCAGCCAGCCGGCCACCGCGTACTTGCCCTTGGACTCTTCCTTGGCGGTCTTCTGCGCGCCCGCGGCGAAAGGCGCGAGGATGCCGACCACCGCGGCCATCATGAGCACCGAGAAGGCGAGCAAGGCCGGGTGGTAAAAGGCGAGCAGGACGAGGCCGACGGCGGCCTGAAGAACGGCGCTCACCCCGTCGATCAGCAGGTGTTTGACGCTCTTTTGGACCGTCAGCACGTCAAAGAAGCGGTTGACCAGCTCGGGCCCAAAACCCTCGTCGCCGGCGCGCTGCGAGACCCGGGGCAGGCGCGCGGCCAGATCCGAGACCATCCGGACGAAGAGCCGCCGCTGAAGCACCTCGACCACGATCCGCTGGAGCACCCGCAAGGCCCCCGCCGCGCCGACGCAGGCCAACAGCACCACGCTCAGCGCCAGGATCGG
The DNA here is from genome assembly GCA_046051725.1 of Pseudomonadota bacterium. Lineage (GTDB taxonomy): Bacteria > Myxococcota_A > UBA796 > UBA796 > UBA2385 > JAEUKK01. The sequence continues at coordinate 8,084 of JBJONS010000551.1, forward strand.
CTGCCCCAGCGCGGTGAACGCGACGGTGTTGATGAGGACCTGCACCACCAGCGGCGTCGCGAGCGCGAAGACGCCGACCGCGAGGCTGTAGATGATGACCACCACCACGTCTTGACGCTCGGCCCGGACCAGCGCCGCGATGCGCGAGACGGGCGTCACGTGGTGGTGCGGCCCGCCCTCGTCCGGCCCGTGCGGGTCGACCGCCTGGGGCCCGAGCGGATCGAGCACCGAGGCAGGCAGACCAGGATCGATGAGGATGACCTGGAGGTCATCGTCTTTGCCCACGCCGAGCCGCTGCGCCAGCGCGGCCGGCCGGAGGCGCTCGGGGCGCCGGCCGGGGGTGTGGGCGAGCAGATCGCCGCCGAGGACGCCGACGAGCAGCAGCCCCGCCGATGGGCCCTCGACCCAAGCGGGCAGCCCCGCGGCGAGGGCGGCCGGCAGCGCGGCCTGGGGGAGCCGGAGCTCTTGCACGCGCAGGCCGCAGGCGCGGGCGCAGCGCCCGAGGAGCTCGGCCCGCGGCGCGCCGGGGCCGCCCACAGGCGCGGGCTCAGCCCGGCGCACGACCCTCTTGATCGCGTCGAGCTCGACGGGGTGGCGGACCTGCGCGCTGGCAGCGTGCAGGATGTCGATGAGGGCGGCTTGTTCATCAAGGAGCGCGGACATCGGCAGGGGACCACCAAGCGTTGGCGGAGGGGCCCAACCCAGCGGCGCCGACGTCACAATCGTCGTCGCCCCGAGTCAAGCGGGAATCGTCAGGGCACTGCAAAGACCGCCGCGTAGTTAGCCCGACCGGGGCCGCCGTCCAGCCCGATCGTGCCGGATCGCCTGCGCCAGCGCAGCGCGGCCCGCTTCGCCGGAATGGCAACAGCGTGAAACCGCTCACCAGATCATCAGCAATGGCCTGCGGCACGCCATCTTCAGCACGCAGTGCGCCACAGCGAACCGCGCGAATATTGCCGAAGAGACCGCAAAAGGTGAGGATGCAGCGGCTGGCCCCTGGCACGCCCCCGCGCATCCCGCGGCGCGATCCGTTGGCCCCCACGCAGGCTCGCCAATCCGGCGCCGATGTGGGAACATCACCGACGCTGCCTGCAGCACCCCACCCGGGCCGCGCTTCCTGCGGGGCACACCCCGCAGCTGCCGCCCAGAACGCCACACGGACCGTCCCTGGTCCCCCTGGAGCACCGATGTCCGCTGAGCCCAAGAAGAAGCAGACCACCCTCATCCTCGCCGCGCTGCTCTACGTCATCGGCCTGGGCGGCATCCACCGCATCTACACCGGCCACACCATGGTCGGCATCGTGCAGCTGCTGACCGCCGGTGGCTGCGGCCTGTGGCAGCTCTGGGACCTCATCCAGATCTTCCAGGGCAAGTTCCTCGACGCCAACGGCAACCCCCTCGAGAGCTGAGCGGCCCGGCTGGGCTCTCCCAGCTGCGCCCCTCTCCGCGAAGCGCCGCCCAACCGCGGCCCGCGCCCCCACGGCGCCCTCCATCCGGGGGGCGCCGTGTGTGCTTGTGCGCGCCCGCGCCGCCCGCCGAAGCAGGCCGCGGTCGCCCTCCCTCCCCTGCCCGCGCCGGCGAGCTTGCCCTGCAGCACGCCGCTCTGCGCGGAGCGGATCGGAGGGCTGTTCAGCCTTGACGACCGGGCGCGACCGGTGGAGAAGGCCCCGCAGGCCGCCGCCTGGGGCCCTCCCCGCGCCCCCACAGCGGCCCCTCCGCGCCCCGCCCCGAGGACCACATGAGCGCTGACCCCTCCCTCTCCGCCGCCGGCAGCGACGGCGTGCAGCCGACCCTCTCCCCGGTCACCGGCGCCGTGATCCTCGAGCGCCCGCTCGCGGGCGCGTCCGCCCTCGACGCCACGCTGGACCGCGCCGAGCGCGGCCGCCGGGCCTGGCGCGAGACCCCACTTGAGCGCCGGCTTGAGCTGATCAGCGCGATGGTCGACGACTTCGCGAGCCGCAAAGACAGCATCGCCGCCGGGCTGGTGCAGCAGATCGGCCGGCCCACCAAGTGGGCAGGCGGCGAGGTCAACGGCTTCGTCGACCGCGCCCGCACCATGATCCGCCTGGCGCCCGGCGCGCTGGCGCCGATCAACCCTGGCGAGAAGCCAGGCTTTCTTCGCAGCATCAAGCGCGAGCCCCTCGGCACCGTGCTGGTCCTCGCCCCGTGGAACTACCCCTACCTGACCGCGGTGAACGCGGTGGTCCCGGCCCTGGCGGCGGGCAACGCGGTGGTGCTCAAGCACAGCGACCAGAGCCCGCTCTGCGCCGAAGAGATGGTGGCCTCGGCCCGCGCCGCCGGCATCCCCGAAGAGGTCTTTCAGTTCATCCACATGAGCCACGAGCGCACCGCCGCGGCGGTGGGCGACCCGCGGATCCACCACGTGTGCTTCACCGGCAGCGTCGAGGGCGGCCACGCGGTGCTCGCGGCGGCCCGGCGCCGCTTCATCGACGTGGGCCTCGAGCTGGGCGGCAAGGACCCCGCCTACGTTCGGCCCGACGCCGACCTGGCCTTCGCCGCCGAGAACATCGTCGAGGGCGTGCTCTTCAACAGCGGCCAGAGCTGCTGCGCCGTCGAGCGCATCTACGTGCACGAGGCGGTCTACGACGACTTCATCGAGCGCGCGATCGCCGAGTGTGAGCGCTGGGTGGTCGGCGATCCGTCCGACCCGGCGACCTGGATGGGCCCGATGGCCCGGGCCCGCGGCGCCGAGACGGTGCGGCGGCAGGTCGACGCGGCGATGGCCGCCGGCGCCTGGGGCCTGGTCGACCCGGCCCTCTTTGGCGGCCAGGGGGCCAACTTCGTCGCCCCGCAGCTGCTGGCCGAGGTGACCCACGAGATGGAGCTGATGCGCGAAGAGACCTTCGGCCCGGTCGCCGGCGTGATGCGCGTGCGCGACGACGCCGAGGCGGTCCGCCTGATGAACGACAGCCGCTACGGCCTGACCGCCAGCCTCTGGTCGCGCGACCTCGCCGCCGCCGAGGCGCTTGGCGACCAGCTTGAGACCGGCACGGTCTTCCTCAACCGCTGCGACTACCTCGATCCCGAGCTGGCCTGGACCGGCGTCAAGGACTCCGGCCGGGGCGCGACCCTGTCGGTGCTGGGCTTCCACCACCTGACCCGCGCCAAGTCCTTCCACCTTCGCCGTCCCTGAGGCCGAGCGGCCCGCCGCTCCGCACCACCCCCCTTCGCTTCCGCCCCTTCGCCTGAGGTTGAGATGAGCACCGCTCCCCGTGGCAACTGGAACTACCCCACATCCATCCGCTTCGGCGCCGGCCGGGTGGCCGAGCTGCCCGCCGTCCTCGGCGAGCTGGGCATCCGCCGCCCGCTCTTGATCACCGACCCCGGCTTGGTGAACCTCGCGCCGGTCAAAGACACCCTGGCCCTGCTGACCGCTGCGGGGCTGCCGACCGGCGTCTTTAGCGAGCTGCGCGGCAACCCCAACGGCAAGAACGTGGTCGACGGCGTCGCGGCCTTCAAGGCGGGCGAGCACGACGGCGTGGTCGCCCTCGGCGGCGGCAGCGCGCTCGACGTGGCCAAGGCCGTGGCGATGATGGTGGGCCAGACCCGCGACCTCTTCGACTACGAGGACCGCGAGGACTGGTTCACCCGCATCGATCCGGCCGGGATGGTCCCTCTGGTCGCCCTGCCGACGACCAGCGGCACCGGGTCTGAGGTCGGCCGCGCCAGCGTCATCACCGACGAGCGCGACCACACCAAGAAGATCATCTTCCACCCCAAGATGCAGCCGGCCAAGGTGATCTGCGATCCGGCGCTGACGCTCGGCCTGCCGCGCGCGCTGACCGCCTGGACCGGCATGGACGCCCTCTCGCACCTGCTCGAGGCGTGGTGCGCGCCCAGCTTCCACCCGCTGGCCGACGGCGTGGCGCTCGAGGGCATGCGCCTCGTCCACAAGGGCCTGCTGCGCGCCGTGGCCGACGGCGCCGACCTCGAGGCCCGCTCGTGGATGATGGCGGCCAGCGCGATGGGCGCGACCGCGTTCCAGAAGGGCCTCGGCGGCATGCACGCGCTGGCCCACCCGATCGGCGCGGTGCTCGACGCGCACCACGGCCTCACCAACGCCGTCTTGATGCCCTACGTCGTCGCCTTCAACCGCGACCTGATCGAAGAGCGCATGGCCGCCCTGGCCCGCTACCTCGACCTGCCCGGCGCCGACTTCGGCGCGGCCCTGCAGTGGATCCTCGACCTGCGCGCGGCCCTCGACATCCCGCACACCATCGGCGCGCTCGGCGTGACCGCGGCCCACGTCGATCAGCTGTCGGCCATGGCCGCCGAAGACCCGAGCGCCGGCGGCAACCCCCGCCCCTTCGGCGTCGAGGCTGCCCGCGCCGTGCTCGAGGCTGCCCTCGAGGGGCGGCTCTGAGCGGGCGGGGCGGGCAAGATCGCGGGGAGCTCGGGTCGCTCGACGCTCAAGGTCCACACCTCGGGCCCGATGGTGCGTCCTGCGCACCGCCGGAGCCCCCCATGAGCGCCCGCCCCGAGCCCAGGACCATCGACCTCGCCCCCGCTCGCCCCGCGCTGCCGGCGCTCGCGCCGCTGCTGCTGCGCGAGGGACCGCTCCCGCGGCCCTGCGTGGTCGAGGAGCTCCCCGAGGGGCTGATCTTGCGCCCCACCGGCGGGCTGCAACGCCTGCGCGGAGAGGCGCCCGTCGTCCTGCCCCTCCACGAGATCGCCGAGCTGCACATCCAAGGCGACGAGCTCCTCTCGCTGCGGATCGGCAGCCGCACCCTGCGCCTCGAAGGGCCGGGCGCCCGCGCGCTGGGCGAGTGGCTGGATCAGGCCCTGCACGGCACCGCCACCGAGGTCGCGGTGATGGAGGGCTCGGCCTGGATCATCGACCGGCAGCGCATCTTGAGCCCGGTCCGCCTGCTGCCCGGCCGCCTCGAGCTCACCGTCGGCGGCGGGCTGCTCTCTCTGCCGCTGCACCAGATCGACGCGCTGTCGCTGATCGGCCTCGAGCAAGACCTGCTCATCGAGGCTGAAGACCAGCGCCTCCAGCTCGGCGGCGGCATGACCCCGCTGCTCTACCAGGCGCTCCACCGGCTCCGCTTCGGCGCCGATCCGCTCGACTGCCCGCGGCTCGCCCGCTGGCCGGCCCGCCTGCGGGTCGGGGCCCAGCCCGAGGGCGCGCCCTCCAGCCCGGGCGTGCTCGAGCTCTTCGCCGACCAGCTCGTGTTCGTCGACGAAGAGAGCGGGGACCGGACCCCGGTGCGCCTCTCGGCGGTCGAGCGCCTGGTGGTCTGGGGCCGCGCCGTCCCCCAGCTCGGGGTGGTCACCGCCCACCACGGCGGCGCCCGCCTCATCTGGAACCTCGATCTTGACGACCCGCGGGGCGTCCTCGACGCGCTCAGCCTGGTCATCCACAAGGCCCAGCGCCTCTTCTCGGCCGACGCAGCACGCCGCGAGGCCAACATCGACGCGGTCATGCAGCGGTGGGCGCGCCACGTCGAGGTCGCCGAGGGGGCCCACACCCTCAAGTCGCTGGCGCTGCGCGTGCTGCCGAACGACGTGAGCGTCGGCGTGCTGTGCCTCGTGCGCGACCGGCTCTGGTTCTTGCCCTGCGGGGGCCCCAGCGGCACCACCGGCGCGGACACCTGGGGCAGCAACGAGCTGGTGCGCGACCACGCCGACGACCCGGTCACGCCGGGCAGCGTGCGCTTCACCGTCCAAGGCCGCCGCTACCGCCTCGTCCCGGCCGCCGACGAGGTCTTCGCCGGGCGCTTCTGGGACCGCTGTCGGGCGCCGGCGCGCATCCTCCGCGAGCCCGCCGCCGTGCACAGCGCGCTCGACCGCATCTGCGGGCAGCCCCGCCTGCTCCGGGTGCGCGGGCCCGACGGCGCCAGCTCGACCCAACAGCCGGGCTTCTTCGCCCGGATGGACCCCGGGGTGGGCGTCTTCGTCGACGACGAGCTCGGCGAGGTGGCCAACGGCGACGTGGTCTCGGTCGAGGTGGGCCGCCCCGACGGCATCTACCAGTTCGACGCCCGGGCGGTCGAGCAGCGCCTCGTGTCGGTCCGCGCCCAAGAGTCCGCCGGACTGCGCCCGGCCGCGGGCCCGCAGCGCCTCCTCCTCCTGACCGCCCCCCGCGAGCTGCGCCTCTACAACCAGCGACGCAGCTTCCGGGTGAGCGTGCACATCGAAGGCCACGCCTGGCTGGGGGGCGCCACGGCCGAGCGGGTGCCGCTGCACATCGACGATCTGTCCACCGGCGGCTGCGCGGCCTGGGCGCCTGCACCGCTCGAGATCGGCGCGCAGGTGGACCTTCAGCTCGCCCTGCCTGAGCGGGGCCTGCGGGCGCAGGCCCGGGTGCTGCGGGCGGACCGCGCCGACCCAGACGCCCCGCAGCGCCAGCGCTACGGCCTGCGCTTCGAGGGGCTGAGCCCGGGCGACGAGGACCGCATCCAGCGCGTCGTCCTCGCACAGCAGGCGGTCGCGCAGCGCGACGCCCTCGGCGCCTGAGCCCGCGGCGCGCTGCGGGCCTCAGGCTGCACGGTGGGGGCGCCGCTCCGGCGGCGTGGCCAGCTACTTGATCTTGACCAGCTCGACGTCGAAGACGAGCATGCCGGCCGGCTTGCCCGGCTGGTTGTTGTAGGCCAGCTCGACGGGGATCCAGAAGCGGGTCTGCTCGCCCTCGACCATCAGCTGCAGGCCCTCGGTCCAGCCCTTGATCACGCCGTTGAGCGCGAAGGAGGCCGTGCGGCCGCGGGTGACGCTGCTGTCGAACATCTTGCCGTCGGTGGTCCACCCGCTGTAGTGGACCTCGACCCGGCTGGTCGCGGTCGGCTTGGCGGTGCCGGTGCCCGGCTTGAGGACCTTGTAGGCGAGGCCGCTGGCGGTCTTCTTCGCGTCCTTGGGCGGCGCGGCCACGTCTTCGGGGGTCTTCGGCGGGTCGGTCCACTCGAGCAGCTCGACGTCGAAGACGAGCATGCCGGCGGGGCTGCCCGGACGGCCCTTGTAGGCCAGCTCTTCCGGGATCCACAGCCGGGCCTTCTCGCCCTTCTTGAGCAGCTGCAGGCCCTCGGTCCAGCCGGGGATGACCCGGTTGAGGGGGAAGCTGGTCGGCTGGCCGCGGGCGACGCTGCTGTCGAACATCTTGCCGTCGGTGGTCCAGCCCGTGTAGTGCACCTTGACGCTCGACTCGGCCACCGGGTGGGCGTCGCCGGTGCCCGGGGTCAGCACCTTGTAGGCGAGGCCGCTCGGGGTCTTGATCGCGTCGGCGGGGGGCGCGGCGACGTCCGACGGGGCGGGGAGCTCCGCCGGCGCGGCCGGGGCCGCGGGCTTGGCGGCCTCAGCCGGCTTGGCGGCCTCGGCGGGCTTGGGCGCCTCAACGGGCTTCTCAGCCTCACCGCCGCAGGCGACGAGGCCCAGCGCGAGCAGGGGCAGGTGAACGAGCTTGAGCATGCGGGCTCCTCGTGCGCGCCGGGGCGTCCCCGGTCGCGCGGTGCGGGGTCGGTGCGGACCAACCTCGTGCAGATCAACGCCGGCGCGTCCAATTGGGGCGCGCCAGAAGGGCCGCGCCTGCTAACGATCTGCGGCCCGGGCCGCCCGCAGGCTGTCGGCCTTCAGCTGTTCCCGCCCCGCCCGCCCTGGAGGTAGCGGCTCTCGCGCAGCCACTTCGGATCGGGCCAGTAGGCGAAGATCAACGACCCGCCGCGGATCGTGCGGATGATCTCGCCGTTGACGTCGGGGTCGAGCGCCGGACAGCCCAGCGAGCGCCCGGCGCGGCCCTGCCCGGCGACGACGTCCTCGTCGACGTAGTCCGCGGCGTGCACCACCACCGCCCGGCGGCGGGCGTTGTGGTTGAAGCCCCGCTCGAGGCCGTCGAGGCGCAGGCTGAGGCCGTGCTTGCCCTGGTAGGTCTCGGCCGTCTTGAGCATGCCCACGTTGCTCGTGCCGGCCTCGGGCGTGTTGCCCATCTGGTCGACCCGCCCGTCGTTGTTGGGGTCCGAGCCCCGCCCGTGCGCCACGCGCTCGTGGTGCAGCAGCTTGCCCGTGGCCAGATCGATGACCCAGAGCCGCTTCTGATCGCTGGGCAGCTCGTAGTCGATGACCGTGAACTCGGTGCGCTTCGTGTCGCCCCGCGCCCAGGCCACCCGGAAGGCGTCCAGCGCCTTGCCGAAGACCGCCGGCCGCAGGCCGCTGCGGGCAAAGGCGCCAGGGTTCATGCGGTTGCCCAGCACCTCGCGGGGGCCCTCATCGGCGCCCTGCTTGGGGGTCGGCGCGGCGTCTTCGCCCTTGCCGCCGCCGCGGGCGGGGGCGGCGACCGCCGGACCCTGGGCCTTGGGGGCCGGCCCGGACAGCGCGGCCATCGTCTTGGGCCCGGCCACGCCGTCGGCGTCGAGGCCCAGCTTGCCCTGCACGGCCCGCAGGGCGCGCTCGGTGCCGTCGCCGAAGACACCGTCCACGTCGACCTGCTGGCCCTGGGCCACCAGCTGCTGCTGCAGCGCCCGGACCGCTTCACCGCGGGCGCCCTTGCGCAGCAGCCCGCCGCCGCCGAGCTGCGCCGCCGCCGCCTGGTTGCCGCGGCCCGCGCCGGCGCCATTGGCCGCCGGGGCCGCCGCCTGCTGCTGGTTCTTCCGCCGGAGAAAGGAGAACATCCGCACCTCACCCCGGACTGTAGGCCATGCGGAGGGTCTGCGCGGTGACCCGGCGATGACGGCGCGGAGCCGCCGCCGCCACCCGTGCTCAGCAGACCGGCGCCGGCAGGGGCAGGCCGGCCCGCCAGGCCGTGATCGCCGCGCGCAGCTCGGCGAGGATGGCGTCGCTGAGGCCATCGTAGTAGCCCGCCGCGTGCGGCAGCAGGCAGAGGCGCGGCCGGCTGGCCGCCGCCGCGAGCGCGGGCCAGGGCTCGATCGGGAAGACGTCGAGGCCCAGCGCGCCCAAGCGCCCCGCGTCCAGCGCCGCCAGCGCCGCGTCCACGTCGAGCACGTCGCCCCGCGCGGTGTTCACGAGCACGAGGCCCGGCCGGGCCGCCGCGAGCTCTGCCGCCCCCACGAGGCCGGTCGAGCCCCCGTCGAGCCGGCAGTGCAGGGTCACCGCCGCGGACCGGGCGAACATCTCGCCGAGCGACACCGCCTCCACCCCCGCAGGCACCCCCAGCGGGTCGTGGCCCAGCACCCGCGCGCCCAGGGCCCCGAGCACCTCGGCCATGCGGCGCCCGATGACCCCGAGCCCCACCACGCCGATCTCGGCGCCCGACACCCGGCGCATGCCCAAGCGGTGCAGCCCGCCGCGGGCCCAGCGCCCCGCGGCGGCCTCGGCCCGCAGGGGGCCGTGGGCGCGCAGGCCGTCGAGCAGCAGCCCGAGCGCGCTCTCGACCACCGCGTCGCGGCGGGCCAGGGGGCAGCGCCCCGCGGCGACGCCGAGCCCGCGCAGCAGATCCAGATCGAGGTGCTCGAAGCCGCTGGTCGTGGTCAGCACGAGGCGCACCGGCCCGAGCCGGGGGTGCAGGGCCTCTCCCACCGGGTCTTTGCTGGTGACCACGATGATCTCAGCGGGCGCGCCCGGCTCGACCACCTCGACCAGATCCCCCAGCGCCGCCCGCTCGGCCGCGAGCTGCGCGTCGGTCTCGTAGGGGCTGCGGCCCCACCGGCTCAGGCGCGGCCGGCCGCCTCCCCTCCCCTCTGCGCTCGCCATCGCTCCTCCACCGCGCCGCTGCGGGCTCCGACGCGGGCCCGCCTCCGCGTGACGCTGACGTCCTGCGCGCGATCCCCAGCGACCACGCACCGGCGGCGGCCCTCAGTCCGCGCCGCGCGGGCCGGGCCCCGCGGCCGGCGCGAGGTAGCCCAGCGCCTCGAGCGCCGCGGCGGTCTCAGCGTCGGGCGCCCAGCGGTCGGGCCCCGGCTCGACCGGAGCTTGCGCCTCGTAGCGGCCCCCGGCCAGCCGCACGGCCGCCGCGTCGGCCCCCCGGCGCAGGCCGGCGACCTCGACCCGACCCGACGGCGCGGGCGCCAAGGGCGCGGCCCTGGGCAGCAGGGCGCCGTCCAAAGTGGCCTCGACGAGGCCAATCACGCTGGTCGTGGCCACCGGCGCCCGCACCACCCCGCCGAAGGCCCCGGGCACCCGCACGGCGAGGGGCACGCGCAGCTCGGCGTCGTGCAGGGCGAGGCCGTGGCCCTGGTGACCGCCCTCGCCGAAGGCCTCGCCGTGATCGGCGACCACCACCGCGAGCCGGTCGGGGTCCGCGGCGAGCAGCCGCAGCGCGCGGGCCCGGGCCTCGCGCACCAGCGCCGCGTGGCGGTCCCGCACCGCCGCGGGCGCGCAGTCGCGCACGTCCAGGCGGCCCACGCAGGGCCGGCGGTGCTCGTGCGGGCCGAGCAGGTGCACCCAGACGAAGGGGACCCCCGCCTGCAGCGCCGCGGTCGCCGCCGCCTCGATCCGCGCGTCGGGGCCGACGCTGGCCGGCAGGCGCTCCCCCCGCCAGCGGGCCTCGACGCCGCGCAGGTTGTGCGCCAGGACCAGCGGCACCCGCCCGTCGTCGGTGTGCTCGATCTGCGCAAAGCGCCGCTCGATGCCGATCCCCGGGCGCAGGTAGGGGTTGCTCAGCAGCGCGAGGCTGCCCGCCCGGCGCCGCCCCTGGCCCCAGCGCGCGGGCGCGGCGAGGCTGTGGCCGCCCGCGACCACCAGCCCGCCCCGGTGCGCGCGCACCGGCTCGCCGATGAGCAGGCTCAGGACAGCGGGCAGCGTCCACGGCGCCGCGGCGACCGCGTCGGTGTAGCGCCAGACGCCCACCTCGGGGCCGAAGCCCGGATCATCGAGCAGGCCGTCATCTTCGCGCACGGTGTCGACCGTGATCAACAGCACCGGCTGGGCCGGCGCGCCCTGCTCGGGGGCCCAGCGCGGCGCGGCGCGCTCCCGCAGCGCCGGTCCGGCCGCGCCGAGCACGGCCAAAACCAGCCCGACCACCGGCCCGGGCGCCCAAGCCAGCGCGGCCAGCGCCGCCCCGCCGACCAGGCCGAGGCCCAGCGCCAGCCC
>JBJONS010000552.1:0-8909 GCA_046051725.1 Pseudomonadota bacterium
CCTCGGTCACCCAGCGCGCGCTGGACTGCGCCAAGGCCGGCGAGGTCGAGCTGCCGCTGCCGCCCAACACCTCGCCGCGGGTGCAGCTGCTGCCGGTCCAGGGTGGCCTGCCGGGTGACCCCCGGGTGGGCGTGCCGGTGCGGGCCTTCGTCGTGACGCCGTCGGGTGCGCCCGATCCGTCGGCGGCGCTGCAGCTGAGCGCGACCCTCGGCAGCCTGAGCGCGCCGGTGCACGAGGGCGGCGGCATGTACCTGTCGACCTGGACCCCGGCGGCGGTGGGGACGCCCACCCCGGCGCGCCTCGAGGCGCGGGTGGTGGGCGAAGAGCAGCGGGTCGCCGCGGTGCAGACCCAGCTGATGCCGGTGCGGGCGTCGGGCCTGCAGCTCAGCACCGAGCCGGCGCGCCTGCCCAAAGACGCCACCGGCTTCACGCTGACCGCCCGGGTCGCCGGCCCCGACGGCGCCGGTCTCAGCGGCCGGGCGCTCGACTTCAAGCTGGCCGGCGCCAAGCTGGCCGGGCCGGTCAAAGACAACGGCGACGGCAGCTACACCGCGCCCTTTGTGACCACCGGCCGTGGGCCGGTCGAGGTGGTCGCCAGCGTGCGGGCGCCCGCCGCGGGCAACCCGGTGCGCGATCTGGTGCTGCTGCCCACCCGCGGGCGCTTGCCCAACGACGGCGTGAGCAGCAGCCTGCTCACCATCCTCGCGCTCGACGAGTTCGGCTACCCGGTCGCCGACGCCGCGCTCAGCCTGCGCCTCGTGCAGGGCGACGGCCAGCTGCCCCAGGTGGGCCGCACCGACGCGGCCGGCGTGGCCCAGATCACCTACACGGCCGGTCGGGCCGCCGCGGTGGTGCAGATCGAGGCCGAGGCCGCCGGCCGGCGCCGCGGCGTCTCGCTGCTGCAGGCGCCCCCCGAGCTCGCCCCCCAGCTCGTGCTGCAAGGCCCCGCGCTCGCGCCGACCGCCGAGCAGCGGGCGCTGCTCGAGGCCTGGGCCCCGCTGGTGCAGCGGGTCTGGATCGAGCGCGAGTAGGGTCAGCGAGAACGGCCTGCAGCATAGTGTTATGGTCGCCTGTCGCCGGCTGAAGCTGATCCAGCTCGAACTGGCCTCGGTGGCCGCGCCCAAAAGCCCAGGCCTTCGCGGCGAGCCCCTTCCTCGCCCAAAACACCCCCGAAACGCGCCCTCATCGGGGGCCCGGTTTTGGAGAACCGGCAAAGGGGGGCCGCAGCGCGCTGGCGCGCGGCATCAACCCACCCGCCGCAGCCGAGGCCTTCGCGGCGACCCCCTTCCTCGCCCAAAACAGCCCCAAAACGCGCCGGCTTCGGGGGTTTCCAAAGGGGGGCCGTAGCGCGCTGGCGCGCGGCGCTGCCATGCGCCGCGCGAAGCCGGCGGGCGGGCCCCCCTTGGCGGGGGATGCATGGGGCCGCGCAGGCCCCTTGCCCCGGGGGCCCGGGGGCGGGGCCCGCCCCCGGCATCCATGGCGAAACAACGCCTTGGCGAAGCGAACGACCTCGTCCACCCGATGAGGCCAAGCCACGCGCGCGCCGAAGCAAGCGAAGCCCATCGAAGCGAAGGCCTCGTCAACGCGACGAAACCTATCACCGAAAAAACCAACCCAATCGAAAAAAACGCCGAAGATCGGCGATAAAAGAGCACAAACAAACAATCACCACCGATAAAGGTACCGCAAGTACACCCAACCAGTAGCGATCACCAAGCTGCCCAACATCGTCGGCAGCCCGAACTTGGTGAAGGCCAAGAAGCTGATCGGGTGCTTGTTGCGCGCGCCGATCTGCGCGATGACCACGTTGGCCGAGGCGCCGACCAAGGTGCCGTTGCCCCCGAGGCAGGCGCCGAGCGCCAAGCTCCAGTACAGCGGCTGGCGCACCTGCAGGTCGAGCGCAGCCGGGTCGTCGACGAGGCCCATCTGGGCGCCGAAGATCGGCACCATCGCTTGCAGCAGCGGCAGCATCGCGATGACCAGCGGGATGTTGTCGACCACCGCCGAGGCCAGCGCCGAGAACCACAGCACGAGCAGGGCGGTCGCCACGAAGTTGCCGCCGGTCCACTCGATCATCTTGAGGCCGAGCTGGGTGAAGACCTCGTGGTGCTCGAGCGCGCCGATCATCATGAACAGGCCGATGAAGAACAGCACCGAGTTCCACTCGACCTTCTCGAGCGCTTGGTGCAGGTCGACCCCGGTCGCGACCGCCATGATGAGGCCGCCGGCGATGGCGATGATGCCGGGCTCGAGTCCCAGCGCGTGGCTCACAAAGAAGCCGACCATCACCAGCGCGAACACGGCGAGCGCGCGGCGCAGCCGCTGCGGGTGCAGGATCGCCCGCGCGGGCTGGGCGGTGGCGACCCGCAGCCGCAGCGCGGGGCTGACCGCGTAGCGCGGACCGAGGATGAGGTGGGTCGCGACCAGACCGACGACCACCATGATCAGCACCGGCGGCCCGAGGTTGAACAAAAAGGTGTTGAAGCCGAGCCCGGTCTTGCTGGCGATGAGCACGTTGGGCGGGTCGCCGACCAGGGTCGCGGTGCCGCCGATGTTGCTCGCCAGCGCCTCGAGCACGAGGAAGGGCACCACCGGCAGGACCAGCAGCTCACAGAGCAGGATGGTGATCGGCGCGACGAGGATGACGGTGGTGACGTTGTCGAGGAAGGCGCTGAGGCCAGCGGTGAGCGCGAGCAGCAGCAGCACGATCTTCCGGCCGTCGCCCCCGGCGCGCTTGGCGACCGAGATCGCGGCCCACTCGAAGACCCCCGTGCTGGCGAGCACGTTGACGGCCAGCATCATGCCGACCAGCAGCAGCACCACGTTGAGGTCGACCGCGTGCAGGGCGACCTCGTAGGGCACCACCCCGGTCGAGACCGCGACCGCGGCCCCGAGCAGGGCGGCGGCGGTCTTGTCGACCTTCTCAGAGGCGATCACCAGGTAGGTGACGACGAAGATGGCGATTGCGGCGATCATCTGGGCTCGATGGACGCGCGGCGGGCCCGTCGTTCAGGGCGCGCGGCGCGGGCGAAGGGAGGGGTGCTGGCGGCGGGCGGCGCGGCTCAAGGGCTGAGGATGCGGTCCAGCACCCGAATGCGGTCGATCACGCCGATAAGCGCGTCGTTCTCGACGACGTACACCTTGGGGTGGCCCTGGACGGTCAAGGCGAACACGACCTCGAGCAGGGTGGCCTCGGGCGGCAAGGTGCAGAAGTGGCCCCCCATCACGTCGCGGGCGACCAGCGTGCCCTCTCGGGCGAAGTAGGCCTCAAACGGGTCGAAGTCGGGGATGAACGACACGCTCTTGAGCTGCTGGAAGAAGTCCGGCATGCCGAAGGTGAACAGGTCCTGGGCGGTGATCTGGCCGATGACCCGCCGCTGGTCGTCGGTCACGCCCACCGCCTCAAGGCCGTGGGTGGCCATCTTCTTGACGAGCACGGGGATCGGCGTGTCGGGGCCGGTGCGCCCGAGCGACGGCCGCATCAGGTCGCGGGCGGTCATCGTGCCGTCGTCTTCGCGCAGGCGGGCGTCCAGCCAAGCCGCGAGCCCGACCGCGTCGTCGGCCTCGTCGATCCAGCGGCGCCAGGCCGGGTCGGCGCCGAGCTGGCGCAGCTGCTCGAGCACCCGCAGCTCTTGCACGGGGCGCTCGCGGGGGGCCACCACCAGCGCGATCCAGCGCAGGCCCTCGGCGAGGCCCGGGTGCGGCAGCGGGGCCGCCAGCGTCGCGAAGGCGAGGCGGATGCCGGGGAGGTGGTGCAGCCGCAGGCTCACGAAGATGCCGTGCTGGGCGATGGTGTCGGCGGCGGCAAGGCGCTCGGGAAGCAGCGCCAGCAGCTCGTCGAGCGCGAGGCCCTCGGGCAGGCCGGGCGCGGTGCGCACCTGTGCGCAGAGCTGGGCCAGCAGCTGATCGAGGGGCGCGGCGGGGGCCCGCAGCAGCAGCCGGGCGGGCGGGAAGGGCACGTGCGCGGACATCGGAGGCCTGGTCTGAACAGATAGGGGGGTGGCTCTGCGCGGGGCCCGCGGGGGATGGGCGGGTCGGCTGCGCGGGGCGGCGCCTGCACCAGCGTGAAAACGCGCGCCCGTGCTTGCGGTCTGCCGAGGTCACCCCGGGGATCGAGGGTCTGCGCTATCGCGCACCCGGGCATGGGCCCAGGCGCCGCTGCCTGATCCGAGACATGAGTTGACCGCGACGACCGCGGCGAGGCGGGTCGACCAGAGTCCGGCCGGCGCGCCGCGGCGCCCGCAGCGCGCAGGAGCGCGCAGATCGCGAGGGCGACGTGGTCGGCGTCGGCTTCGGCCCCTCGGTCGGGCCCCGGGTGCGCCGCGGGCCCGCCCGTGCAAAGCTGCTCCTCCCGGAGGTGCCGATGAGCGGTCCCGACAACAACCCCGGCCTCGACGCCGGGCGCCCCGCCATCTGGCTCGTGCGCGACACGGGCGCCCGCCTGCGGGTGCCCGCCCGCGGCCTCATCCTCGGCCGCCGCGCCGACTGCGACGTGGTGCTGCAAGACAAGCGCGCCAGCCAGCACCACGCGATGCTGACCCCGACCCTGCACGGCCTCGAGGTCATCGCGCTGGGGCGCAACCCGACCAAGGTCGACGGGCGCGCGGTCGACCGCCAAGCGGTGGTCAAGCACGGCCAAGCGGTCGAGGTGCCCGGCGGGCTGTTCATGGTCCACGCCCCCAACGAGCGGCGGGGCGCGGTGGCCCCCGCCTGGGTCGCCACCCACCCCGATGGCAACGTCTATGGCGTGCGGCAGCTGCCCTACAGCATCGGCGGCGGCCCCGAAGACGACCTGCAGGTCCGCGGCTGGCCGCCGGGCGCGCTCTGCTTCTATGGCGTGCAGGGCGCCATGGCCGTCGAGGTGGGCGGCGCGGTCGCCCTCAACGGCGACGAGCTTGAGGTCGGCGCGGTCGAGGTGGTCGAGCCCGGCGATGTCTTCTCCGCCGGCGGGGTCGAGGTGCGGGTCGACGACGCGCGGGCCCGCGACGGCGAGTCCACCGACATGCGGGCCCGCTCTCCCCACCCCATCGAGGTGCTGTTCGAGTTTCTGCCGAACGGCGGGCGGCTCCACCTCCACTTTGACGACGGCGAGAAGATGGTGGTCGAGCTCGCCGAGCTGCGGGCCCGGCTCGTCGCGGCCTTGCTGACCCCGAGCGGCGGCTACGAGGCGGGCGAGTACATCCCCGACGAGGTGCTGCTGACCAGCATCTGGCCGGGCAACACCTCCCGCGGGCGCACCGATCTCAACGTGCTCATCCACCGCACCCGCAAGAGCCTGATGAAGTCGGGGATCAACCCCTCGGCGGTCATCGCCCGGGCCCGGCAGGGGCGGGCGACCAGCGTGCGCCTCGCGCCCGGGGCCAAGGTCACGGTGCGCTGAGCCGGCGGGCCGCTGCGCTGATCAGCCGTAGAGCGCCCAGACCAGCCAGGTGAAGGCCGGCGCGCAGGTCAGCAGGCTGTCGTGGCGGTCGAGCGCCCCGCCCTGGCCGGGCAGCAGGTCGCCGCTGTCTTTGACGCCCAGGTCGCGCTTGATCGCGCTCTCCAACAGGTCGCCGAGGAAGCCGAGCAGCGACAGGCCGCTGGCCACCCCGAAGGCCTGGATCGGTGAGAACGGCGTGATGCTGGGCGCGATCAGCGTGCCGATCAGGCCGTTGGCCAGCAGGCCGCCGATCAGGCCCTCCCAGGTCTTTTTCGGCGAGATCACCGGCGCGATGGGGTGGCGGCCGAACAGCTTGCCGCTCATCCACTGCACCGCGTCGTTCATCAGCACAAAGAGCAGCAAGAAGGCCAGCAGGCCCTGCGGACCGGCCGGGCCCACCTCTGGCGGCAGCCAGAAGAGCATCGGGACGTGGGCGATGGCCAGGACGCCGAGCAGCAGGCCCCACAGCGCGCGGCCCGCCCCGAGCACAACGCCCGGGATCGGCAGCAGGCGCAGGCGCAGCAGGGGCAGCAGCAGGGCCCCGACGCCCATCGGCAGGGCGAAGGGGGCGAAGCCGGGCCCCTGGGCGACCAGCGCCAGCTCGACGGGGATGGTCAGCAGGGCGATCCCGTCGAGGGCGGGGTGGCGCTCGACCCCAGGGGTCAGGGCTTGCCACTCGCGCAGCACGAGCAGGCTCACCAGACCGCTGACGGCGAGCGCCACCGGCGCGCCAAAGAGCACCGGCAGCGACCAGAGGATCGTGACCGGCCACCACGACGTGATCGCCTGCCGGCTCGCCTTCTTGTCGGGGCCCCGCAGGCCGGGCAGGACCAGGGTCGCCAGGGTGCCGCCGACGTTGAGGGCCAGCGCCACGCCGATGGCGCCGAGCAGGGCGGGGTGCGGAGAGGCGGGGCTCAGGTCCACGGACGGCTCCGGCCGGTCGGCGGGGCCGACGCGGGCGGCGCGCCTAATCCGCCGCGGCGGCGCAGCGCTGGGCCTCGGTCGACCGGCCGAGCGCGGCCCACTGGGCGGCGGCGGCCCGCCAGGCGGCGCGGGCCCGGGCGGCCTGGCCTTGCTCGCGCGCGAGCTGGGCGGCGCGCTCGAGGGCCTGCGCCACGTCGAGATCGACGAACTCGGTCTCGTTGAGCATGCTCTGGGCCACGGCGAGGCGCTCGTCCCACTCGCCCCAGGCGCCGTCAGCGGCCGCACAACAGAGCAGGAGCAGGTGCACGACGGCGTGGACGCTGCGCAGGCCCGAGGCGGCGGTGCCCGAGAGGGCGTCGACCAGCAGCGGGCGGGCCTCTCGGTAGCGGCGGTGGAGCTGAAGCACGATGGCGAGGTTGATCCGCACGACGCGGCCCTCGTCCCCGCCGAGCTCGCGCAGGCGGCGCAGCGCCTCGGTGTAGGCCCGCTCGGCCTCAGTGAGATCACCGCGCAGACGGGCGATCTCACCGAGCTCGTTCTGGGCCGAGGCCATGCCCCAGCGGTGGCCGGCCTTGGCGAAGCTCTGCATCGAGGCGAGCGTGTGCTCTCGCGCCGCGTCGAGCGCGCCGGCTTGGCGGGCCACCCGGCCCAGCAGCTGCTCGAGCGTGGCCAGATCGACGACCTGGGCGGCGCCCCCGAGCCGGCTTCGTGCGGCGTCCAGCGTGGCCTTGGCCTCGGCCAGCCGGCCGGCCTCGAGCAGCAGGCGCCCCTGCTCGAGCTGGCCCCGGGCCCGCAGGGGCTCTTCGCCCCGAAACGCGGGGAGCTCTTCGAGCTGGCGCAGCCGGCGCCAAGCCCGCGCCGGCCGGCCGAGCAGCTGGTAGGCGACCGCGGCCTCGAGCAGGGCCTGGGCCTGGGCCTGGACCCAGCGGGCGGCGGCGGCCCGCTCGAGCGCGAGCTCAGCGCGGTGCACGGTCTCTTCGATGCGACCCTGCCGGCGCAGCGCCTGGAGCCGCAGGCCGGTGTCGAGGCCGCGCAGCTCGTCGTCGGCCGGGACCTTCGCCCGGTCCATCGCCAGGGCCCGCCGCTCGAGCGTGCGGTCGGTGTCGGCCAGCTCGCCGCGGGCGAGGCGCTCTTCGGCCGCCCGCAGCAGGTAGGGCAGGGCGTCGCGATCGTCGCCGGCGGCGAGCAGGTGGGCGGCCACGCGCTCGGTGTGCACGCCCCGGCCCTGCAGCTCGAGCGCGGTGGCGCAGGTGCGGTGGTGCGCGGCCCAACGCCCCCCCTCGCGGGCACGGCGCTGCAGGCTCTCGCGCAGCAGGGGCTGGGTGAACCGCCAGCCCCCGGGGGTGAGCTCGGCGAGGCGGTGGCCGATGAGCGCCTGGACCAGCGCCCCGTCGGGCTTGGTGCGCGCGCGGGCGCAGGCCGCGGCCCAGACCTTCGCGTCGACCGCCTCGCCCAGGGTCGCCGCCAGCTCGAGCGCGCGCCCGAGCGCGTCGCGCTCGCGGGGCCGGTCGGCGCTGGCCGCGTCGATGATCTGCTCGACCCGGGGCAGCCAGACGGCGTGCAGGCTGTCGGGCAGGTCCATCGGCAGGCCGCGCACGAGCTGCCAGCCATCGGCGCCCTCGGACAGCAGCCCGCGGGAGATCCAGTCGGTGACCAGCTGCACCGCAAACAGCGGGTTCCCGGCGGTGCGCTGGCTGATCTCACGCACCAGCTCGTCGTCTTCGCCGATCAGGCTGCGCACGAGCCGCTCGTGCTCGGGCATGGCCAGGGGGCCGACGTCGTGGACCTCGACCCCGGGCTGGGCCAGCAGCCGGGCGAGGGCCGAGCCCTCACCGGCGCCGTCGATCACAGCGTCCTGCACGGTGATCACGCAGAGGATCGGGGTCGGGGGCATCCGCGGGTCGAGCAAGCCCAGCGCCAGCTCGATCAAGGCGGGCTCGGCCGACGGCTCGTCGAGCCAGAGCAGGCCCGGGCGCGGGCTCGGCTCGTCGTGGCCGCGCAGGGGCGCGGCGGGATCGAGCTGCAGCAGGGCGTGGAGGAGCAGGGCCTGCCCCTCATCGGGGCGGGCGAAGGCCACCGCGGGCAGCGCGCCGGTCGGCTCTTCGCGGGGCGGGCAGACGAGGTAGGCGAGCGCCCGCGCCGAGTCGGCGCTCTCGGCGAGCCCGAGGCGGCGCAGGCGCTCGGCCGCCTCTTCGAGCGGCAGCCCGAGGCAGCCGGTGCGCTCGGCGAGGGCCGCGGCGAGGCCGCCTTGCCCGTGGGCCGCCGGCCGGACCCGCAGCGTCCAGTAGCCGGCCTGCTCGTGGGCGCGCTCGCCGAGCTCGGCGGTCAAGCGGCCTTTTCCGCAGCCCTCAGGCCCACGCAGCAGGATGACCTGCGGGCGACCCCCCTCGACGACCGCGCGCCAGCGGTCGACCAGCAGGCCGCGGAGCTGGTGGCGGCCGAACAGCGGCGCCCGGCGCAGCCCAAAGAGGCGGAGGGCCTCGGCGCTGCTCGGGCCGCGCTGCTGCTCGGCGGGGCTGAGCCAGCGGTCGGGGAAGGGCGCGCGGGTGCGGGGGAGCAGCGGCCG
>JBJONS010000553.1:0-12128 GCA_046051725.1 Pseudomonadota bacterium
TCGAAAGAGCCTGGCGCCACCCAAAACACAGAGCCAACGGCCACAAAAGAGAAAAGCTCCCCGTGGAACACCACCGCCTGACGCGCGGACCGAGCCGCTAGGCGCGAGACGCCCACACCGGCGGCAGAGCCGCTAGGCGCAGCCCGGCGGAGCGGGCCCGCCGCGGACCGCGGCCGCGGCGGGGTGCGCCCGCGACCCGCGCAGGGGGCCGACCCGCAGCGCAGCGGAGGGGCGCGCCCGACCCTCACCGCTCGGCGGCGTCGAGGGCCTCGTCGAGGCTCAACGCCCCCGCCGGCGGCGGCTCGGGCGGCGGCCGGTCCAGGGCCGAGAGGTCCCAGAGCCGCGCGGTGGCGTCCCAGCTCGCGGTGACCAACAAGCGGCTGTCGGCGCCGATGTCGACGCCCGAGATCCGCCCCCCGTGCCCCGACAAGATGGCCCGCAGCGCGCCATCTTCGGCAGAGAGCACCCGGGCCGTGTGGTCGGTGAGCCCGACCACCACCCACCGGCCGTCGGGCGACAGGCTCAGGTCCATCAGCCGGGCCGGCACCGGCACCCGCCAGCGCTCGACCCCGTCGTGCAGCAGCCAGACCGCCTCTTCGGCGGCCGCGGCGACCCGCTCGCCGCTGGTGTCGACGTCGGCGGCGATGACGCCGGGCTGCGGCGGCAGCAGCGCGCAGGCCGGTGGATCACCGGGGCGGACCAGGGCGACGACCCCGCCATCCCCGACGATCACCCCCACCTCTCCGCGGGGGGCCTGGCCGACGTCGATCCAGATCGCCCCCGGGCAGCCGGCCAGCGGCAGGGTCTGCGGGGCGCCGGGCCGCAGCGCCACGGCCGGGGTCGGGACGTAGGTGCCGAGCAGCAGGCTGCCGTCGGCCAGAGCCCCGATCCGTCGCAGCTGCAGGCCGTACTCGACGGGCTGGTTGGCGTCGCGCGCGAGCTGCTCGAGGGCGCTCGGGGCCAGCGCGGGGCCCGGCGGGGCGCCGTCGAGGCGCAGCGGCTGCGGCGTCGGATCAGACCGGTCGGCCCCGGTGCGCGCGAACCACACCTCGTCCGGGCCCCTCCAGGCCGCGGCCTTGGCCACCTGGGTGCCCACCGGCTGCCGCCCGAGCACCTGACCGTCGGCGAGGGTGAGGGCCAGCGCGTCGCCCCGGCCATGCGTGGTGGCGAGCCGGCGCTGATCGGGCGAGAGGGTCGCGCTGGTGAGCCCTTCGGTGAAGCTGAGGGTGTGGGCGGGGCCCTGCGCGGGCGGGCGCCAGGCGCTGATGCGCTCGCCCTCGGCCACCCACAGCGCGCCCTCGGCGCTCCACCACAGATCCCGGGCGTGGTAGACCGGGACCCGCCCCTTCGAGCGCAGCTCGGGGAGGCTGAAGAGCTCGACCGGCCCGCGGTCGGCTGCGACCGCCAGCCAGCGCTCGTCGGGAGAGATGGCCATCAGCGCCGGGGTGCCGCCAGCCCGCACCTCGGCGCGGGCCACCGACCCACCGGGGAGGGTCACCGCGGCCAGGGCCCCGCGCACGCCCGAGAGCACGATCAGCGCGCCGCTGGCGCTGAGCTCGACCGGGCCGACCCCGTGAAACTCTGCATAGGTGGCGGGGTTCGGCAAATCGAGGGTCGGGGCGCCGCCCACCGGCCCGAGGCGCAGGCGGCCGTCGCCGCAGGCCGCGGCCCAGCGCCCCGCCGCCCGGTCGAGCGCCGCGCCCTCGACCGCCGCCCCGGCGCAGATCCGCGCGGCCACCTGGTGGCCGGTGTAGTCCGCGAGCGGCACGCCCCAGACCTCGGGCTGCACCGGCCAGGTCCGGGGCCCCCACGAGCCAAAACCGCGCCAATCTCCGCCAGCGACCACCCCGTCGGCGGCCCGCAGCACCGTTGGGGGGATCGGACCTCCCCCGGTCGGCGCCAGGAACACCAGGTCGCCGTCGGCCCGCACGTGGCCCGGCGACCCCGACCACCGCCAGACCGGCGCGCCGTCGAACCGCCGCTCGATGCCGTCGATCTGAATGCACAGCACGTCATTGTCGCCGAGGATGCGCGGCTGCGCGCAGCCGGGCAGCGCGGTGCGCGCGCTGCGGGTGGGCCCCGGCTCGACCGCCGCGGCCAGCAGCACGCCCCAGGCCTCGGGCGCCGGCCCGGTCGCCACCGCCCGGCGGGCCAGCGCGGCCGCCACCGCCAGATCGCCGTCGGCCAGCGCGGCCCGGGCCTGCACCTCGAGCGCGCGGCCCAGGGCGGCCTCGGTCTCTTCGTTGGCCGCCACGACCAGGTCGCGCTCGGCCGCCAGCCGCGCCGCCGCCCACACGCCGAGGCCCGTCAGCAGCAGCGCCGCGACCCCGGCGACCACCAGCGGCGCCCGCCAGGCCCGGACCAGCCGCGCCAACAGCTCGCGCGGGGTGTAGCGGTGCGCCTCGACCCGCCGCCCGTCGATGAAGGCGGCGACGTCGGCCGCCAGCGCGCCCGCGTCGGGGTAGCGGTCGGCCGGCGCCGGGGCGAGGGCCCGGTCGGCGATGGCCTGCAGCTCGGGCGGGGTGCTCGGCGGCGCCCGCCCCGCCGGTCCGCCGGGGCTCGGCGGTCCCTCGCTGAGGATGACGCGCAGCACGGCGCCCAGCGCCCACACGTCGGCTGTGGGCGCCGCGAGGGCGCCCGCCACCTGCTCGGGCGCCATCCAGCCGGGGGTGCCGGCCGGCGCGCCGCCCCCGGCGCCGGCGCGGCAGGCGAGGCCCCAGTCCACCACCTGCGTCTCGCCAAAGGCGCCCACCACGATGTTGTCGGGCTTGACGTCGCGGTGGACCACCCCGTGGGCGTGGGCGTGGGCGAGGGCGTGGCAGGCGTCGAGGTAGTGCCGCAGCAGCCCGAGGCGGCCGCGCGGGTCGGCGCGCTCGTCGAGGGCCGCGCGCAGGGGGCGGCCCCGCAGCAGGCGCATCGTGTAGTAAGGCCGTCCGTCGGCCCCGATCCCGCGGTCGTGCACCGTGACCACGCCGGGGTGGTCGAGCGCGGCGGTGATCTGGGCCTCGCGGGCGAGCCGGCCGGCGAGGTCCTCGCCGGGGCCGGCCTCTTTGAGGGCGACGTCCCGGTCGAGCACCCGGTCGTGGGCCAGCCAGACCGCGCCCATGCCGCCGCGGCCGATGAGGCCCATGCGGACGTAGCGCTCGGCCGGGGACAGCGTCGGGGACGCTGCTTCGGCGGCGCCGTCGAGGGGAGCCTCGGCCTCGTCCCAGCCGCCGCTGCCGCCCTGGCCCGGCGTGCTCTCGGGCAGGGCCGCGCCGGCGGGCGGAGGATGGACGGGCACGGACGGAGGCATCGGCGCGCTTATCCCCCGGCGGACCCGCGCCGCACCCGGCGGGCGCCGCGGCTCAGGTCAGGTCTTCGACGACATCGCCGGGCAGCAGCACCAGCTCGACTTGGCCCGTGCCCGTGGTGCGGACCCGGTCGGCGCCGATGCGGGCCTCGCGCAGGCGGGCGCGCAGGCGGCCCAGCAGCACGTCAAAGCGCTTGCGGAGCAGGGTCGCGTCGGCCTCGTCGGGCCACAGCTCGCCGGCGACCACGTCCCAGGGGGCCGGTCCGCCCAGCGCCACCAGCTCGGACAGCAGGCGGGCGGGCTGGCCCGAGAGCAGCAGCGGGGGCTCGTCTCCCCGCTGGACCTGGGCGGTGTCGTAGCAGGCGCGGACCCGCAGGGGCGCGTCGACCCCTCCCGTGCGTCGGGTGACGCCTCCGCCGCCGAGCTCGAGCTCGACCGCGGTGAAGGTGACGCCGTCGACGTCAAACTCATCGCCGGCCCGCAGCGGGTGATCGGCGCCGTCGGCGTCGCGGCGCCGCCAGCCGTCCCCGGTGGTCCAGATCACGCAGGGGGCGTCCGGCTCGAGGCGGGCGACCAGGGCCGGGGTCGGCCTCCCCCGCAGGGCCGCGACCGCCGGCAGGCCGACCGCGGGCCAGCCCGGGCAGCGGACCGCGAGCACCCGGTCGGGCAGCTCGACCTCTTCGACGGTCAGCACGAGCTGCTCGGCGAGGTGGATCTTCTGGCCGGCGGCGAGGCGCAGCTCGCTGACCGCCCGCCCGTCGACCGCGATCTTGCGGCGCAGCGCCAGCATCCACAGCTCGCCGCCCCGCAGGCTGATCATCGCGTGGCCCTCGCTGACCCGGGGGTCGTCGATGACCAGGGCCGCCGACCAGACCCGGCCGATGAAGTCGCCGTGGCCCAGCGCGGCGCGGCCGCCGTCGGGCAGGCGCAGCCAGACCAGGGGGGAGGAGGTGCTGCTGATCATGGGCGGCTCACCGGGTTCTTCTTCTTGATTTTGTCGGCGTCGAGGGTGGCTTGGCGCTCGCTGGTCGGCCACTCGCCGCCGCGCCAGTCGCGGGGCACGGCGGGGAGCGGCAGGGTCAGCACGCCGTCGTCCCGCCAGGCGCCCCGGCTGTCGACCGGGCCGGCCCCCAGGCGGCGGACCGCGGTGGCCTCGACGTCCTGCTGGCGGATGTCGCCGGCGGGGTGCTGCCGGTAGCCCTGGGCCTGCAGGTCGGGGGTCCAGCCGGCGCCGGCGCAGGGCCGGGGCTCGTCGCTGAGCGGGAAGATGGCGATGCGGGCGTCCTCGTAGACCGGCGTGCCGAGCGCCACCCCCAGCTCGCGGGTCATGCGGCGGGCCCGCGCCCGCAGCGCGTTGTCGGACAGCGAGGCGGTGGTGGTGGCCGGGGTGAGGGCGTCGAGCTGCAGCACCACGTAGCGGTAGCCCAGCGCGACCAGGTCGCCTTTGGGGTCGGTGGACATCGGCTGCACCGGGCCGACGAGCCCGCGCGGATCAACGGTGTAGCCGTAGCTGTCGAGCTCTTCGTCCTCGCCGGAGAGCGCCGCGTGCAGGCCGCGCAGCCCGGTGCCCTCGCCCGCCCGGCTGCTGCGGGTCTGGCCCAGCGTGAGCAGCTGCGCGATCAGCGCGTTCTTTTGGCGCAGGTCGGCCAGCTCTGTGGGCGAGAAGACCGGGTTGTCTTCGAGCATACCCCCGAGGATCGGCCGCCCGTGAGCGCTCTGGTAGTAGAGGTGGGCCTGGGTCCAGTCGAAGGGCAGCTCGATGATCGCGCCGGGCGGCCCTTCGGCGAGGCAGCGGTAGCCGGCCGGGATGGTCGCGTCCCAGGTCGGCATCGGCAGCATGTGGTTGTCGCGCAGGTCGTGGAGCAGCGGCGCGGAGAGCCCGGCCACCGCGAGGGCGGGCAGCAGGCGCCCGCGGCGGCGGAGCGCGGCGAGCAGCAGGCCGAGGCCGATCGGCAGCAGCAGGCCCGTGAAGGCCACGATCCGGGCCGGCCACCACAGGCGCTGCAGCGCGCCGACCGCGCCGATCATCGCCATGTAGGGGATGTTCGGCAGGCCGACGTCGCCGACCAGCAGCAGCGGGCCGCAGCCCACCGCCGCGGTGACCCCGATCGCGAGCAGCAGGGGCAGGCGGCGCTGCGGGCCGGCCAGGGCGAGGCCGAGCGCGCCGGCGGCGAGCAGGGGCGGGCTCATCAGCACGGTCTGGATGAGGAAGCGCTCGGTGCCATCCGGCGCGAGCACGAAAAACCCGCCGTAGTGGCGCAGCGGCTGCCAGAGGAACAGGCCCACGGTCATGTTCTCGACCGTGGTCGGCGGGCTCGAGTGCAGCGTCCAGCGGCCCATGTCGAGCAGGCCCGGCACGTCGGCCTCGCCGGCTTGCAGGGCGAGGGGCACGCCGACCGGGGCCACGGTGATCATCGCCACCACGGCGATCCAGGCGAAGCGCACGAGGCTGCGCACCCAGCCGCCCCGGGCGGTGGTGAAGCTCACCGCCGCGCCCCAGGCGAGGCAGACGAGGCCGCCAAAGAAGGCGTAGTACCAATATTGATAGCCGCTGATCGCCAGCGCGAGGCCCGCGATGGTCGGGTCGGCCCAGCCGCGGCGGGCGCCGGTGCGGAGCATGTGCCGCACAAAAAGGATGGGGAACAACAGGATGGCCTGGGTCGGCCGGCCCTGCAGCACCTCGAACAAGGGGAAGGGCAACAGCAGGCCCACGAGCAGGGCGGCCCGGCGCGCGAAGGGGTCAGCGACGTGGTCGCCGACGAGGCGCCAGAGCGCCACCGCCGAGAGCAGCAGGGCCCCGAGCAAGAAGAGGTTGTAGCCGAGGACCGGCCCGAGCAGGCGGCGGGGCGGGATGGCGAAGACAGCGTCCAGCACGTTGGTGCCGGTGTGGCCGAAGATGTCTTTGCCCCAGGGGTAGAAGAAGAGGTCGGTGTGGCCGAGCGGCTTGCCCCGGCCGAGCTCGTGGTCGACGAACCAGTAGAACCACTGGGTGCCGAGCGCGTCGACGTAGTCGATGCCCAAGAAGGCGGTGGCCCAGTCGGCGGCGGTGGGCAGCCAGACCGCGGCGATCGCGGCGATGAGGCCGAGCAGCACGATGTGCTCGAGCGGGTGAAGGCGGCGCGCGCCGCTCGCGGGTCTCATCGGCGGGCCTCGGCGTCACGGCCGCGGATCGGGCCGCGGCGGGGCGGCGGGCGGCGGGGGGCGGCGGGCTTGGGGATGTGGTCCTCGGGCAGCTTGACGGCCCCGGTCTGCGGCAGGCGCCCGAGCTGGACGGCGACGGAGGGGTGGACCCACCAACGGACCGCGCACTCGGGCCGCAGGTAGATCGACCAGAGCGGCACCATGCCCTCGGTCTCGACCAGCTCGTCAAAGGCGGCCTCGGCCTTGGGGAAGCGCGCATCCCAGCCGCGGGTGCCCATCGCGCAGCCCCAGTCGACCGCGAGCTGGGGGGCCACGCCGCGGCGCCCGCCGCCGTGGCGCAGGTCGTAGAGGCCGAGCTCGGTCAGGCCGATCAGGGTCAGGCCGAGGCGCCCGGGCTCTTCGCCGCCCGGCTCGAAGATGCCCTGGTTGACGGCGATCCGGCAGGGGGCCTCGCCGCAGGTGGCCGCGATGATCGCCTGGACCTCGGTCGCCCCGTAGCCGATCCAGGGGCGGTGCAGGTCCTTGATCTCGGTCGCATAGCCCAGGGCGAAGCGGGCGTCTGCGCCGCGGGGGGGCTCGAGGTGGGTCGGCAGCACCCCCACGGCCCAGAGGAGCGCCGCGAGCGCCGGGCCGGCGGCGCCGAGCCGGCTGAGGCCGCTCGCGCAGGCCAGGGCCAGCGCGGGCCCGAGCAGGGTGAAGTTGTCGAAGCCTGCGCGGAAGGTGGCCCACAGCACGGCGCTCTGGGCGACCACCGCCAGCGCGAACCGCGACAGCAGCGGCGCGCGGGCCGGCGCCAGCGCGGCGGCCGAGATGGCCAGCGCGGGGCCGAAGAGCTGCAGCAGCCCGCGGATCTCAGGGAAGGGCATGCGCTCGACATAGCCCGCCCGCGCGTTCGCTTTGGCGGTCAGGTAGGCGCCCATGCCCTGCAGCGTGGGCGCGGCCGCTGCCGCCGCCACGAGCCCAAGCGCGAGCAGGGCGGCGGGCTTCGGGCGGGGCCCCGACCACCAGGGCAGGGCGATGAGCGGCGCCCAGGCGAGGCCCGACGGCCGCAGGCTCAGCGTCAGGCCGATGCAGCCGGCGACGGCGGCGAGGCGCAGCGGCGCCCGCAGGCGGGGATCGGCCTGGGTCATCGCGAGCGCGGACAAGACGAGCGCCGCCTCGGGCACGTGGATCCACAGCGTGCGCGCCTGCAGCGTGACGATGGGCATCGCGCCGCAGAGCGCGACCGCGGCCGCGGCGAGGCGGGGCCCGCCGGCCCGCCGCGCGATGAGGCCGGTCCCGAGCAAGATGAGCGCGAACCAGCCGACGGTGGGCAAGCGGGCGCCCCAGGGCGCGCCGCCGCTGGCGGTGTGGGCGAGGGCGACCAGCACGTTGTACCAGCCGCTCACCTCGCCGAGGAGGCCGCCCAGCGCGTCGAGGTCGCGTTCGGCGAGGGCGGAGAGCGCGTCGCCGACCCGCTTGAGGTAGAGGCCCGGGTCGGCAGGGGCGCGGCGATCCAGCAGCACAAAGCGGAGGTGCAAGCCGAGAGACGCCGTGGCGATGACCCCGGCGAGCAGATCCCAAGCCCCGAGGCGCGCGGCGAGGGGGGGCGCGCCGCGCGCGTTGGCGAGAGGGGGCATGCAGGGGGCCTCAGCCGGCGGGCGCCGGGGCGCTCAGGGGGCGGGCGCGGCGCCCGGGCCGCCGGGGGGGGGCCCGCCTGGGGGCGCGCCGCCGGGGACGGGCCCGCCGCCGGGGACCGGCGCGCCGCCGGGGACGGCGCCCGCTGCGCCGCCCGCGCCGGGCTCATCGCCAAAGTACAGGAAGGGCGGGAGCGGCCGCAAGCCTGCTTGGCCGAAGGCGCTGCGGTAGGGCTGCAGCGCCTTCTGCACGGTGGCGTCGGCGAGGGTGCAGGGGCCCTGCAGCAGGGTGGCGCGCTGCGCGGCGCTCACCGGCGAGGGCGCGTTCGCCGCGCGCAGCTTGCCGTCGGCCACATCGAGGAAGCGGGCCAAGGTCGGGCAGGCGTCGGCCTCGGCGCCGCGCCAGTCGGGCATGCCCGCGAGCGGAAAAAGGTCGTCGCTGGCGTAGCCAGGCGGAGGGCCGAGCGCGGCGCCCCCCTCGGGCGGCAAGGCAGGCTGGCCCATGCCGCCGGCGGGCGGCGGGCCACCGGGGCCCCCGGCGATCCCGGACTGGGCGCTTGGCGCGCCGAGCCCCGCGCCCGCGCCGAGCTCAGCGCCCGGCAGCGGCGGGGTGAGTGCGCCGCCCATCGGCACGCCAGGCTGCCCGAGACCCGGGCCAAGCCCCTCTTTTTGCGAAGCGCTGAGCCGCCAGCCGATGAAGCCGACGTTGACGATCACGAGCAGGGCGATGATCCCTTGCTGCAGACGAGAAGACACGACACCCCCGGGCGGCGAACCGCCCGGCAACCTACCACCGCGGCGCGCGGGCGCGGGGGGCCTCGGACACGATCTGTTTCGCGCGGACCGCGCAAAGGTGTTGAGTCGCGAGAGCTCTTGCGGTACGCTCCTGACTGTGCCCGCGCGGGCGCCGGCGCTGCCCGCCCACGGCGGCGCTGAGAAGGGGGCTGACGATCTCCTGACCAAGCTGTCCTCGGGCCCGCGGGTTCGGCAGCCCGGTCAGCCGTCGCCGCTCTCCCTTCAAAACGACGCCCCTGCGCAGATCTCCGTCGCTTCCCGCTCGTATCTGTTGTCCGCTGAACGCAGTGATCGCGGTCCAACCCGCCGCCCTCCCTGGAGCTCCCATGCGCCGCCACCTCCTCATCGGTCTGCTCCCCCTCGTCCTCATCGCCTGCGGCGGTGACGTGAAGGGCATTGACGGCGAGGTCGACTCGGGCGCTGGCGCCCAGGTCGACGAAGACGGCGACGACGACGGTTTTGACGCCGACGAAGACTGCAACGACGCCGACGCCACCGTGCGGCCGGGCGCGGTCGAGCTCTGCGACGGCGTCGACAACAACTGCGACGGTCAGGTCGACGAGGGCGTGTCGGTCACCTACTACGCCGACGACGACGGCGATGGCTACGGTGATCCCTCCACCGAGACCAACGCCTGCGAGCGCCCCGAGGGCTTTGTGCCCAACGGCAGCGACTGCGACGACACCTCGGCGGTGGCCTTCCCCGGCGGCGTCGAGACCTGCGACGGCTTCGACAACGACTGCGACGGCAGCATCGACGAAGACCTGCTGACGACCTACTACGCCGACCTCGACGGCGACACCTTCGGCGATCCCGCCACCGGCGAAGAGCTCTGCGAGGCCCCGGTCGGCTACGTCGGCGACGGCACCGACTGCAACGACAGCAGCGGCATCTCCTTCCCCGGCGCCGCCGAGGTCTGCGACGAGCTCGACAACGACTGTGACGGCACGGTCGATGAAGACGCGACCACGACCTACTTCGCCGACACCGACGCCGACACCCACGGCGATCCGGCCGCCCCGATCGAGGCCTGCGTGATGCCCGAGGGCTACGCCGGCACCGCGACCGACTGCGACGACGCCGACCCGGCCCAGTACCCGGGCGCCTCTGAGTACTGCAACAGCGAAGATGACGACTGCGACGGCACCATCGACGAAGATGCCCTCGACGCGCTGACCTTCTACGCCGACACCGACCTCGACACCTTCGGCGACCCGGCGGCCATCGCCCGCGCCTGCGCCCAGCCCGACGGCTACGTCGGCGTCGGCACCGACTGCGACGACACCAACCCGGCCCAGTACCCGGCCGCGCCCGAGTACTGCAACACCGAAGATGACGACTGCGACGGCGCCATCGACGAAGAGGACGCGGTCGACCCCCGCACCTGGTACGCCGACACCGACGGCGACAGCTTCGGCGACCCCGCCGCCACCGCCACCGCCTGCAACCCCGCCCCTGGCTACGTCGGCGACAACACCGACTGCGACGACGGCCGCGCCGCGACCAACCCGGGCGCCGACGAGTTCTGCAACACCATCGACGACGACTGCGACGGCACGATCGACGAAGACGACGCGGTCGACGCGCTGGCGCTGGCGCTCGACGACGACGGCGACGGCTTCGGCGCGCTCGGCTCGACCGCCCCGCGCTGCGAGGGCGTCGACAACGAGCTCGACTGCAACGACGCCGACCTGTCCGAGCCCCTGGTGGTCGACGGCACCTACGGCTCGGCCAGCGGCGACGGCACCGCGGCCAACCCGCTCGACACCATCCAGGCGGGCATCGACGCGGCCAACGAGTGCGTGGTCGTCATGGCCGGCACCTACGTCGAGAACATCGACTACGGCGGCTCCAACGTCAGCGTGCGCTCGGCCGAGGGCTCGGCCTTCACCACGATCGACGGCTCGGCGGCCAGCGACGCGGTGGTGAGCTTCGCAGGCGCCGAGACCAGCGCGGCCGAGCTGCACGGCTTCACGCTCACCGGCGGCGTCGGCCACCAAGAGACCACCGACACCCCGCGGACCTGCGACTCGCCCGAGCTCTGCCGCGAGTACACCACCACCTGGTGCGGCGGCGGCCTCTACATCGAGTCGAGCGACCCCACGATCAGCGACGTGGTCATCGAGAGCAACGCGCTGGCCGCGGCGAGCTCGACCGAGGTCGATGACGACCTCTACGAGGTCTACAGCTTCGGCGGCGGCGTCTGCGTGATCGACTCGGCGGCGAGCATCACCGAGGCGGTCATCGAGGGCAACTACGCCGACCAGGGCGGCGGCATCTGGGTCGACGAGGCCTCGGCGGTCAGCTTCTCGCTGGTCGAGCTCTACGACAACACCGCGTCTGACGGCGCGGGCATCGAGGTCGACGGCGGCGCGCTCACGCTGACCAACAGCATCCTCGCCTACAACACCGCCGATGCGACCGGCGGCGGCTTCTACATCATCGACGGCGCGCTGACCGCCACCAACATCACCGCGGCCTACGACGCGGCGGTGACCGGCGGCGAGCTGGCCCTCTCGGGCGCGGCGACCGCGACGGTGATGAACAGCCTGTTGGCCTACGCCGCCGACGGCGAGGGCGTGTCGGCGCCGAGCGGCACCACCTTCGCCGGCACCTACAACAACGTGTTCGGCAACGCGACCGGCAACTACACCGGCGTGGCCGACCCGACCGGCGTCGACGGCAACCTCTCGGTGGCCCCGCGCTTCGTCAGCGCCGCGACCCGCAACTTCACGCTGCTGGCCACGAGCCCGAGCGTGAACGCCGGCAACCCCGACGCCGCCTACAACGACGTCAACGGCACCCGCAACGACCAGGGCGCCTACGGCGGCCCCGGCGGCACCTGGTAGTCCCCCCGGGGGCTGCGCCTCGACCCCGCCCTGCCTGGCCTGTCCAGTGCAGCGGCGGGGTCAGTGTTTTTGGGGCCTTGGATGCGCGGGGCGCCCCGGCGGCGGGGCCGCCGGCGCCCGCCCTCTGGGCTCGGGCTCCGCCCTCGGTCGGCGGTGCCGACCCGCCCGGGGCGGCCCGCCGGTCGGGCTGGCGCGGCGTGTGGCTCACGCTTTTTTTGGCGCCCGGCGCCGGCTTTTTTTTGGCCTGTTTTGTGCTTTTGCCGGCGTTTTTGTGGGTCTGGTGCTGCTGCGCTGCGCGTACGGGTCGTTTTTGACCGGCTGTTGCCTGTCTTTGCCGGTGCTGTTCGTCCGGTGGGGCGCGCCTCGTTGAGGGTGTTGGTCCTCGTTGAGGGTGTTGGTCCTCGTTGAGGGTGTTGGTCCTCGTTGAGGATGTTG
>JBJONS010000554.1:0-3174 GCA_046051725.1 Pseudomonadota bacterium
GGCGGTGATCGACGGCGGGGTCGAGCTGGTCCACCCCGATCTGACGGTGGTGCCGGGCGCCGACTACATCGACGGCGACGCTGATCCCTCGCCTGAGGGGGACGCGCACGGCACCGCGGCCTCGGGCCTCGCCGCGGCGGTCGGCGGCAACGGCGTCGGCGTCAGCGGGGTCGCCCAGGGGGCCGAGGTCTACGCCATCCGGCTCATCCGCGGCGACACGACGCTCAGCCAGGTGCGCGACGCCTTCGTCGAGGCCACCGACGCCGGCGCCGATGTGCTCAACAATTCGTGGGGTTTTGACAACGGCTGCAGCACCTACGCCCTCTACGGCGTGCTCCGCGCGGGGCTGGGCTACGCCGAAGAGAACGGCCGGGGCGGTCGGGGCAGCCTCGTCGTGATCAGCGCCGGGAACGGCGCCTGCGACAACTCGGGCGACGGCCTGCTCAGCGATCCGCACGTGGTCGGCGTCGGGGCCACCACCGGGAACGACGGGCTCGAGGACTACTCGAGCTACGGCACCGGGGTGGACATCTCGGCCCCGTCGGGCGGGGTGCTCAGCACCGATCTGACCGGCGATCCGGGCTACGGCAGCTTCGAGGGCGACCCCAACTACGCCGACTTCTCCGGGACCAGCGCCAGCGCGCCGATCGTCTCGGGGGCCGCCCTGCTGATGTTCTCGGCCAACCCTGAGCTGACCGCCGCCCAGGCCCGCGAGGCCCTCTGCCTCAGCGCCGACAAGATCGACCTCGCTGGCGGCGACTACGACGAGACGGGCTGGAGCCCGCGCTACGGCTGCGGCCGCCTCAACGTCGGCGCGGCGGTCGCCCTGGTCGCCAACGCCGCGCCGGGCGCCCCGGAGCTGCTGCCCTTCGCCGGCGACCCCTACGAAGATCGCGTGGTGCTGCAGATCAGCCCGCCGATCGACCCCGACGGCGATTCTCTGCGCTGCGAGGCCCGGGTCTGGCCGGCCGCCGAGGCCCCGCCGCCGGCCGCGCCCGGGGACTGGCAGCCCATGGACGCCGCGGCCCTCGACCTGACCGGCGCGCTCGAGGTCGGCGCCGCCTACGGCTGGACTGCGCGCTGCGCCGACGGCTGGGTCGCCGGGCCCGAGGCCGCGCCGGCCGCCTTCGTGGTGCAGCCGGTGCCCGCGCGGGCCGACACCGGCGCGCCCGCGGCGGACGACGGGGCGGGCGAGGGCGGTGACGCGGGTGAGGATGGCGTCAGCGACGATGTCTCCGACACCGGCGAGCCCAGCGACGGGGCGGGCGACGCGGACGGGGGCGGCAAGGGCGGCGGCTGCGCGGGGGCCCTGCCGCTGCTGCTGCTCGCGCCCTGGGCCCGGCGCCGGCGGGGCTGAGCCCCCGCTCAGTCGGCGGCGACCCAGCCGTTTCCAGACCACCGGAAGGTCTGGGTGTACTGCTCGTCGTCGCCGGGCGCGACCTGGCGGCGCAGCTCGTCGCCGTCGAAGTCCCACTTCTCGTCCCACTTGTCATCGCGGTCGAGGTCGATCTTCAGGCGGTTGACGGTCTTGTTGCCGCTGTCCTGGTAGACGTTGATCTTGTAGGGGCGCTTGGCGCTGACGTCCTTGCCCTTGTCGGACTTGAGCGCCTTGCCCCGCCACGACATCGCCTCGCGATCAACGTCGCGCAGGCCATCCCCGACGACCGAGGCCTCGGGTGCGGCCGGCGAGGGCCCCGCTGCGGGCGGCGCCTCGACCTCGACCGGCTGCAGCGTGGACAGCGCCGGACCGGGCGCCGGCGGGCCGGTGACCGCGTCGGTCAGCGCGCCGCCGCCCGCGACGATGCCCGCGCAGAGCAGCAGCAGGCCGCCCGCCGCGCCCGCCAGAAAGGTCTTGAGCTTTACGCGCCCTGCGAGCATCTCCCCCCCATGACCATCCCGCGCTCCTGCGGGACGGTGCAGCTGCAGTAGTCGTAGGCGCAGGGCCGGGGGCCGAGGCCCAGGCGCGCCGTGCCGTCCAGAACGTTGCCGAGGCGCTCGGTCTTGCCGCGGCGCGCCGGGTAGCAGCGGTAGGCCTCGCCGCGGTGGTCGACGATGAAGTAGCGCGCCCCGGCCCAGCAGGGCTGGCCGCGGAAGTGCGCCCGGATCCGCCCGGTGCCGTTGTGCCCGCCCAGCGCCCGCAGGGCGTCCAGCTCGTCGTCGGTGTAGTCAATGACGTCCCGGTCCTGCTTCTCGGGCTGGACCTTCAGCTGCAGCCCGGCGGCGGCGAAGCGCGCGACCAGGTCGGGCAGCCCGGGGAGGGCGGCGCGGGTCGCCACGCAGGTCGCGTGCACCGGGCCGGCGTGCGCGGCGGCCACCGCGGAGAGCTTGGCGAGGAAGGCGTCCACGTCGGCGTACTCAAGGTGCAGCGAGGCCGAGATGATGCCCGGCCGGGCGGCGGTGAGCGCCGAGAACGACGCCAGCAGCGCCGGTCTGGCCGAGAGGTTGGTCACCATGCTCACCCGGCGGCCCGCGGCGGAGAGGGCGCCGACCAGCTCTTCAAAACCAGGGTGGAGCGTGGGCTCACCGCCGGAGAGCTTGACCTCCCAATCCCCTGGAAGATCGCAGAAGAACCGAATGAAGGCGGGCAGATCGCGGGCCCACTGCTTGCGGTCATCCACGAAGCGTTGGGTGCAGTACGAGCAGCGGTAGTTGCAGGTGGTGTTCATGTTCCAAGACACCACCCCCTCCAAGGGGTAGGGCGGCGCAGCCTCGGCCTTCATCCCTCCACCTCCGTCGGCAAGGCGCCCAGCCCCGGGTGCACGCCCTCGACCATCCCCCGGTTGGGCGGCACCGTGCAGGGGCAGCGGCCGTAGGGGCAGGCCCGTGGCGCGGTCCAGCGGGCGGCGCCTCCGTCGAAGATGTTGCCCAGCAGGCCCTCTCCGTGGCGCTTGGCGCTCCGGCACGACCAGGCGAAGCCGTCCTTGTCGACCGTGAAGTAGTCGACGCCGGCCCAGCAGCGCCGCCCGCGGTAGCTCGGGGCGAGGTTGGCCTCGCGCGGGCCGGGCGCGGCGCCGATCAGCGCGACCAGGGCCTGCTCTTCGCCAGGGTAGGCGCTGACCCCGGCCTTGGTCTTGAACAATTGCGGGAACCACCGCAGGCCCCGCGCCTCGGCTTTGGCCTTGCAGGCCGCTGCCTCGCCGAGCTTGCCCGGCAGCACCACCTGGTTGACCACCA
>JBJONS010000555.1:0-9746 GCA_046051725.1 Pseudomonadota bacterium
CACCGGCGCTGATGTCGATCAGCTCTGCGCGCTGGTCGCCGAGGCCCGGATCTGGGACCTGACCGACGCCATCGCCGCGCGGGACGTGGACGCCGCGCTTGGCGTACTGCAGCGCGTCTTCGACGAAGAGGGCGGCGACGGCGCCGCCCACCGGCTGCTGGCCCAGGTGGCCTGGAAGGTGCGCCAGCTGCTCGAGCTGCAGAGCTGGATGCGCGCGAGCCCCCGGCCGGCCAGCCCGCCGGCCTCGTGGGCGCGCGAGAACCCGCAGCGGCGCCGGCGCATCGAAGAGCTGCTCACCCGCCGGCCGATGGATCCGGTGCGGGTCATGGCCTCGCTGGCCCGCACCAACCAGCGTTTTCACCGCAGCGGGCCGAGCAGCCAGCACGTCTTCGAAGCGCTGGTGCTCGAGCTGCTGCAGGCGGCCTGAGCCGCGGGGGCCCACCTGACCTTTCGGGCAGGGTGGACGGTGTGTTCGCCAGGCCCCCACGCGACAAACCCCCCGCCGGTGAGGCGAGGGGTCTGGTCGGGCACGGTCGCGGCCTGGGGGCGAGCCTCAGGCGAAGCGACGGGGCGGTTCAGGCCTTGAGGGCGGCGTTGACGGCCTTGGCCATGCGGCTGACGCGCCGGGCGGCCTGCCGCTTGTGGATGACGCCCTTGCTGGCGATCTTCTGGACGATGCTGACCGCGCTCGGCAGGGCGGCGGCGGCGGCGGCGCCGTCACCACCGGCCACGATGGCCCGCAGCTTCTTCACGGTGCCCCGCATCAGGGTGCGGTAGTGCCGGTTGTAGGCGTTGCGCTTGGTGTTCTGGCGGTCGCGCTTGATGGCGTCCTTGTGGTGGGCCACGGGGAGCTCCGGTGCGTCGCGGGCGCTGTGGGCGCCGCTTCGGCTCGATGATGGGAGAACGGATGGGAGGACGAGAGGTCGGGATGCGGGTCGACGGGGACCTGGGCTGTCGGGCACCCGGTCGGTCAGACAAGGGGCCCGGCAGCGGAGCCGCGTCGGCCGGCCGGAGCCGGCTGGTGTCGGGCGGACCCTCGGCCAGGGACGCGGCCGCATAATGCGTCTGCGCCGACACACAAGGCGGGGAGAGGCCCCCTGGACAGGCGGCCCGCGCCCGCCCGCGGTCGCTGGGGCCCGCGCCCTGCGGCGGAGGGCCGAGACCCGACCCGCCCCCGCTCCGCGCGAACAGGCCTGGGGCTAACCAAAGCCGCCCCTGCGCGTCAAGCTGCGCGGGCAGCGCGGAAGGGGAGGGCGCCGGCACGGTCGGTTTGACGCGCCCGCCCCCCGCCGGTAGCGTCCACCCTGAGGTGGTGGATGGAACTCTGTGTGGTGGGCTCCGGCTACGTCGGGCTGGTCGTCGGCGTGTGCATGGCAGATCTCGGCTTCCGCGTGACCTGCTGCGACCGCGAGCACGACAAGATTGACGCGCTGCGCGCGGGTCGCGTGCCGATCTACGAGCCGGGCCTCGAGCCGATCCTCCGCCGCAACCAGGCGACCGGCCGGCTCAGCTTCTCCACCGACACCGCCGCCGTGATCGAGCGCGCCGACGTCGTGTACATCGCGGTGGGCACGCCGGGCCTGCCCGATGGCAGCGCCGACACCTCGGGCGTGATGGCGGTGGCCGACCTGATCCGCGCCCACATGCGGCGGCGCCTGGTGGTGGTCATCAAAAGCACCGTGCCCGTCGGCACTGCCGACGCGGTGCGGGCCCGCATCGGCGCCGCGCCCTTCGACTACGACGTGATCAGCAACCCCGAGTTCCTCAAAGAGGGCGCGGCCATCGACGACTTCATGCGGCCTGACCGCATCGTCATCGGGCACCGCAGCGCCTGGTCCCGCGAGGTGATGGAGCAGCTCTACGCCGGCCTCGTGCGCACCGGCCGCCCCATCTTCTGCATGGACAACCGCAGCGCCGAGCTGACCAAGTACGCGAGCAACGCGATGCTCGCGACCAAGATCTCGTTCATGAACGAGCTTTCGCGGGTCTGCGAGGCGGTCGGCGCCGACGTCGAGCTGGTCCGCAAGGGGGTGGGCAGCGACACCCGCATCGGCCCGCGCTTCTTGTTCGCCGGCGTCGGCTACGGCGGCTCCTGCTTCCCCAAGGATGTCAAGGCGCTGATCGACTTCGCGGCCGCGGCTGGGGTCGAGCTGCGCATCGCGAACGCCGTCGAGGACGTCAACGCGAGCCAGAAGCACCTGCTGGCCGACAAGGTCATCGCCCGTTTTGGCGCCGACCTCAGCGGCCTGTGCTTCGCGGTGTGGGGGCTGGCGTTCAAGCCCCAGACCGACGACATGCGAGAGGCCCCGAGCCTGGTGGTCATCTCGCGCCTGCTCGCCGCCGGCGCGCGCGTGCGGGCCTATGACCCCGAGGCCCGGCACACGGCGTCGGCGGTGCTCCAAGACAGCGTGCACTACGCTGATGACGCGCTGGACGCCGTCGAGGGCGTCGATGGCCTGCTGCTGGTCACCGAGTGGAACGAGTTCCGCAACCCCGACCTGCGCGCGCTGCGCGACCGCATGCGCCAGCCGGTGCTCTTCGACGGGCGGAACCTCTACGACCCCGACGACGTGCGCGAGGCGGGCCTCGAGTACCACGGCGTGGGCCGGCCGGGTCCCGCCCGGGGCTGAGCCGGGGGGATCGCCCGCAGGGCGGGGTGGCGTTAGGCGCGGCGACCTCGGGGTCCGCCCCCGCTCAGGAGCGCATCGTGCCGGCCCCCGTTGACCGCATTCGAAACTTCGCCATCATCGCCCACATCGACCATGGCAAGTCGACCCTCGCCGACCGGCTGATGGAGCACGCTGGGCTCATCACCGAGCGCGAGAAGAAGGCCCAGTACCTCGACCGGATGGACATCGAGCGCGAGCGCGGCATCACCATCAAGGCCCAGACGGTCGAGATCCCGTACAAGGCCAAAGATGGGCTGGTCTACCACCTCAACCTCATCGACACGCCAGGGCACGTCGACTTCACCTACGAGGTCAGCCGCTCGCTCGCCGCCTGCGAGGGCGCGCTGCTCGTGATCGACGCCGCGCAGGGCGTCGAGGCCCAGACGCTCAGCAACGTCTACCTCGCGCTCGAGCAGAACCTCGAGATCATCCCGGTGGTCAACAAGATCGACCTGCCCAGCGCCCAGCCCGAGGTGGTGCTGCGCCAGGTCGAGGACGGCGTCGGGCTCGACATCACCAACGCGGTCTTCTGCTCAGCCAAGACCGGCCAGGGCATCGACGATGTGCTCGAGGCGGTGGTCGCCTTCGTCCCGCCGCCGGTGGCCGATCGCGCGGCCCCGCTCCGCGCGCTCATCGTCGACTCCTGGTTCGATCCCTACGTCGGCGTCATCATTTTGGTGCGGGTCTTCGACGGCGGCGTCAAGGTCGGCGACAAGGTCAAGCTGATGGCGACCGGCGCCATCCACGAGGTCACCCGGGTCGGTGTGTTCTCGCCCGAGACCCTCGACAAGACCGAGCTGGCCGCAGGCGAGGTCGGTTTTGTCATCTCGGGCATCAAGCGCCTCGCCGACGCCAAGGTCGGCGACACGCTGACCTCGAAGGACGGCGGCGCCACCCAGGCCCTGCCCGGCTTCAAAGAGAGCAAGCCGATGGTGTTCTCGGGGATCTTCCCCGTGGACAGCGCCGACCACGACGACCTGCGCGTGGCCCTCGAGAAGCTCCAGCTCAACGACAGCGCCTTCACCTATGAGCCGGAGTCCTCCGACGCGCTGGGCTTTGGCTTCCGCTGCGGCTACCTCGGCCTCCTCCACATGGAGATCGTGCAGGAGCGCCTCGAGCGCGAGTACGACCTCAACCTCATCAACACCTCGCCGAGCGTCATCTACAAGGTCAAGTCCAAGAAGGGCGTCGAGAGCGAGATCCACTCGCCGAGCAAGCTGCCGGCGGTGCAAGAGATCGAGACCATCGCCGAGCCCATCGCCAAGCTGACCATCCACGTGCCCGAAGAGCACGTCGGCGCCGTGCTCAAGCTCTGCGAAGAGCGCCGCGGCACCCAGACCATCTTCGACTACAGCAGCCCCGGCCGCGTGGTCCTCACCTACGAGGTGCCCTACGCCGAGGTCGTCTTCGACTTCTTCGACAAGCTCAAGAGCTGCTCGCGCGGCTACGCCAGCATGGACTACGAGGTCATTCGCTGGCAGCCCGAAGACCTCGTGCGGCTCGATATTCTGGTCAATGGCGACAAGGTCGACGCGCTCAGCTGCATCGTGCACGCGAGCCGCGCCTTCCGCATGGGCCAGAGCCTGACCAGCAAGCTCAAAGACTTCATCCCCCGGCAGATGTGGGACGTGGCCATCCAGGCCGCGGTCGGCACCAAGGTGCTGGCCCGCACCACGGTCAAGGCGATGCGCAAAGACGTCACCGCCAAGTGCTACGGCGGCGACATCAGCCGCAAGCGCAAGCTGCTCGACCGGCAGAAAGAGGGCAAGAAGCGGATGAAGTCCATCGGCACGGTCGAGATCCCGCAAGAGGCCTTCATGGCGGTGCTCAAGGTCGGGGACGACTGAGCCGTGGCGGCCGCCGACCGCGGCGCGTGGGCCCTGGCGGGCCTCGCTGGCCTGATCCTCGGCGTGCGGCTGCTCGTCGGCGCCCCCCTGCGGATCTCGACCGACGCGATGGAGCCCAACCTCTGGCGCGACGACGTGGTGTGGATGCAGCACGGCGCGCCGGACCCCCTCCGTGCCGGCGCCCTGGTGGCCCTGGCCTTGCCCGGAGAGGCGCCGATGGTCAAGCGCCTCGTCGGGCTCCCCGGGCAGCGCATCGAGGTCCACCCCTCCCGCGGCCTGGTGGTCGACGGCCAGACCTGGGCCCAGACGGGGCAGGTCGAGGCGCGCAGGCCGCTGGGTGACTGCGCCGCCGGGCCCGCCGAGCACGGGGTGGAGCAGTGGCCGGACGGCCCCCTGGTGGTCCGGGCGGGCGGGCCGAGCGCCGTCGAGACGGTGCCCGAGGGCCACGTCTACGTGCTCGGCGACGATCGCGGGGCCTCGGGTGACAGCCGGCAGTGGGGGCCCATCCCCCTCGACCAGGTCGTCGGAACGGTTCGCTGGACGCTGTTCTCGCGCGGAGGCTGCTCCTTTTTGGGCTGGCCAGAGCGGCGGCTGCTCCGCCTGCGCTAAGGTGGCGCTTCGCCGCGGCGCGCCCCCGGCGCGAAGGGGGATCGATGGCCATGCACAGGCGGCGCCGACAGGGCAGGGTGAACTGGCTGACGGTCGTCTTG
This sequence comes from Pseudomonadota bacterium, assembly GCA_046051725.1. Lineage (GTDB taxonomy): Bacteria > Myxococcota_A > UBA796 > UBA796 > UBA2385 > JAEUKK01. The sequence continues at coordinate 5,227 of JBJONS010000555.1, forward strand.
GTGCTGCTGCTCGCCGCTGTGGGCCTGTGGGCCAAGCTCTTTTTGCCCTACTACATCGACTACCTCAACATGCGTGAGGTGGTGAAGTCCTCGGCGATGGAGTGGTACGCCAACCAGGTCGAGGCCTCGGCGCGCACCCGCCTGACCCAGCAGCTCGGCGTCAAGGGCATCGACTACGTCACGATCGACGACTGCACCTTCACGCAGGCCGGCCTGACCCAGACCGTGGGCTGCGTGTGGACCGTGTCGGTCTACTACCCGTTCACCAAGTATTACAAGCGCTTGGACTTCTCGTCGACCTTTGAGGTCAATGAGCGCGGGGATGTCACCGAGTATTGACCCCCGCCGCCGGGGCCCCCGGCTACCTCCGGCGGGTGCGCGGGTCCCCCTGCGGCCCGGCCCACGGAGGCGAGATGGCGGAGGCTGCGGCGGCCGAGGCGGTCGAGCGGGTCATGGGCGAGCGGGAGCTGCACCGCTCGGTCCAGCGGCTCGCGAGCGAGATCGTCGAGCGGCTCGGGGATCCGAGCGGGTATGCGCTGGTGGGCATCGTCCGCGGGGGCTGGCTGCTCTGCCTGCGCCTCGCTGAGGCCATCGCCGCGCTCGAGGGCAGCCGGCCCCAGACCGGCAGCCTCGACATCACGCTCTACCGCGATGATCTCTACACAGGCATCGAGAAGCCGGTGCTCGGCGCCACCCACCTGCCTTTTGGCCTCAACGGCCGCGGGGTGGTGCTGGTCGACGACGTGCTGTTCACCGGGCGCACGGTCCGGGCCGCGCTCGACGAGCTGATGGACTACGGCCGCCCCCGCTACATCCAGCTGGCGGTGCTCATCGACCGGGGCCACCGCGAGCTGCCGATCGCGCCCGACTTTGTCGGCCGGCGCCTCGACACCGCCAAGGGCGACCGCGTGGTGATGGCCCTGCGCGAAGAGGGCGCCCCAGAGGACGGGGTCAGCCGCCTGCGGGCCCGCGGGGGTGGCGCGTGACCGACAGCAGCCGCGCCGGGCGGGTCAAAGACATGCTCGGGCTGCGCGGCCTCAGCCGCGATCAGCTCACCCGCATCCTCGACACCGCCGCCAACTTCCGCCAGGTCAACGAGCGCCGCATCAAGAAGGTGCCGACCCTGCGCGGGCGCACCGTGGTCACCGCCTTCTTCGAGAACTCGACCCGCACCCGGCTGAGTTTTGAGCTGGCCGCCAAGCGGCTGAGCGCCGACACGCTCTCATTCTCGGCGAGCACGAGCAGCACGTCCAAGGGCGAGACCCTGCTCGACACGGCCCGCAACCTCGACGCGATGCGGCCCGACGCGGTGATCGTCCGCCACCCCGCCTCGGGCGCGCCCCACCTGCTGGCGCGGCACTTCCCCTGGACCGTGATCAACGCCGGGGACGGCATCAACGAGCACCCGACCCAGGCGCTGCTCGACATGTTGACCATGCGTGACCACCTCGGCGACCTCGAGGGGCGCACGGTGGCGATCGTCGGCGACGTGCTGCACAGCCGGGTCGCCCGCAGCAACATCTTCGGCTTGCAGACGCTCGGCGCCAAGGTCGAGGTGGCCGGCCCCGGCACCATGTGCCCGCCGGCGCTGGCCGAGCTCGGCGTGACGGTGCGCCACCGCATCGATGAGGTGGTCGAGCGGGCCGACGTCATCATGATGCTGCGCATCCAGCGCGAGCGGCTCGGCAAGGCGATGATGAGCACGACCCAAGAGTACGCGGCGCTCTACGGCCTCGACGAGGCGCGCCTGCGCCGGGCCCGGCCCGACGTCCTGGTGATGCACCCCGGGCCGATCAACCGCGGGGTCGAGATCAGCCCCGAGGTCGCCGATGGCCCCAACAGCGTCATCCTCGAGCAGGTGAGCAACGGCCTCGCCCTGCGCATGGCGCTGATGTACCTGCTGCTCGGCGACGAAGGAGGCGGTGATGCTGCGGCTTGAAGGCGGGCGGGTGCTCTGCCCCGCGACCGGCATCAACGACGTGCTGGACGTGGTCCTCGACGGCGACCGGGTCGAGGGCCTCTACGCCCCGGGCGGCGGCCCGGCCGGTGCGGCCCTGGACTGCCGCGGCCTCGTGATCGCGCCCGCCTTCGTCGATCTGGCCTGCCAGCTCTGCGATCCGGGCTTCCCCTGGCGGGAGGATCTGCACAGCGGCAGCCGCGCCGGCGCCGCGGGCGGCTTCGCCACCCTGGTCGCCGCGCCGGCCACCTCGCCGGTCGTGGATCGCGCCGCGGTGGTCGATCACCTCGTCCGGCGGGGCGCTGAGGCCCCCGGCGCGCGGGTCGCGGTCAGCGGCGCGCTGACCGTGGGCCTGCTCGGTCTCGAGCTGGCCGAGCTCGGCGCGCTGGCCGACGCGGGCTGCTGCGCCTTCGCCGACGGCAGCCGACCGGTCAGCGACGCGGGGGTCCTGCGGCGGGCGCTCGAGTACGCGCGCCCCTTCGGCCTGCCGGTCATCGTGCGCCCTGGCGAGCCCGCGCTCGAGCAAGAGGGCGTGATGCACGAGGGCGTGGTCTCGCTCAGCGTCGGCCTGCGCGGCCTGCCCGAGGCGGCCGAAGAGGTCGGCGTGACCCGGGTGGTCGCCCTGGCCCGGGCCACCGGCGCGCGGGTCCACCTCAGCCACGTGACCACCGCGCGGGCGGTCGCGGTCATCGAGGGCGCCCGCCGAGAGGGGGTCGCGGTGACCGCCGCGGTGCCCGCCCGCCACCTGCTGCTCACCGACGCGGCGGTGGCCGAGAGCGCCTACGACACGCGCTTCCGCCTGATGCCGCCGCTGCGGCCCGAGCGGGACCGGCTCGCGCTGATCGACGCGGTGCGGAGGGGCGTGATTGACGTGGTGGCGCCCGATCACGTGCCCCTGGGTCGGGTCGAGAAAGAGATCGAGTTCCAGTACGCCGAGCCGGGCGCGGTCGGCCTCGAGAGCGCCTTTGCGGCCACCTTTACCGCGCTGGACGGTGATCTCGAGCTCACGGTCCGTCGGCTGAGCCTGGGCCCGGCGGCGGTGCTCGGGGTGGTGGCGCGCGTGGCGCCCGGCGCGCGGGCCGATCTCGTGCTCATCGACCCCGCCGCCGCCGGGCCATGCCCGCCGCCCCGGTGGTCCCGCGGGTGCAATGAGCCGCTGGAGGGCCGGACGCTGCGGGGCCGGGTGGTGCGGACGCTCGTGGGCGGCGTCGACCGCAGCCCCCGCTGAGCGCCCGCCCGGCGGCCTGCACCCCGCGTCTTGGGTCCGGGCCGGTTATGCGCCCGAGGCTGCGCCCCGCGGCCGCGCGCGGGCCCTGCGCCGCGCGCAAGCGCCCTCCACACGTGCGGGCACGTCGGGCGCCGGGTGGGGTGCCGTGGGCGCCGCCACCGCGGGCGCCCACCCCCGCTGCCCCGGCCCCGCCCCCTGGCCGCTCGGCGCAGCTCCCTTCGGCCCGGTCCCTCCGCCTTGGCTCCGCCCGCCGCGCCCCGCGCGGGGCGGACCGGCGGTCCCCGGTCATCGCTCCCCCTCCGTTGCCCCGCCGCTCTCCCTGCGCCGCGCCCCGCGCCCGCAGGCTCCCGCGGCACCCGCCGCCCTTCCCCCCGGTCTCCGGTCTCTCGAGGTCCTGATGCAGCGAGTCCCCATGACGCCCGCCGGCTACGCCGCGCTCGCCGCCGAGCTCAAGTACAACAAAGAGACGCTGCGGCTGCAGATCGTCCGGGACATCGAAGAGGCGCGCGCCCACGGCGACATCTCTGAGAACAGCGAGTTCGAGGACGCCAAGCACCGCCAGTCGCTGTGCGAGGGCCGCATCCGCGAGCTCGAGGCCAAGCTCGCCGCCGCCGAGGTGATCGACGTCACCCGGCTCGAGGCCGCCGACCGGGTCATCTTCGGCGTGACGGTCAAGGTCGAAGACCTCGACTCGGGCGAGGAGTTCACCTACCGCATCGTCGGGACCGACGAGGCGGACGTCAAGCAGGGCCTCATCTCGGTGACCTCGCCCATCGGCCGCGCGCTGGTGGGCAAGGAGACCGGCGACGAGGTGAAGTTCGAGGCGCCAGGCGGCATGCGCCGCTTCGCGATCTCGGAAGTCCTCTACAAGTAGGCGACGCCTGTGCACACCGAGCAAGCCCCGGCGGAGCAGCCGCTCCCGCCCAGCGATCCGGCGGTCGCGCGCGCAAAGCTGTGCGTGATGGCCGTCCTCCGCACCCTGCGGTGGGCGCTCGCCCACCCCGCGGGCACCAGCGCCCACCTCGGGGCGGCCTGCGCGCGCCTCGTCGAGCGCGCCGCGCCGGCTTGGCCCGACGCCGGTGAGCTCGACGGCCTGCTCGGCGTGCTGCTCGCCCTCGATCTGTCGGGGGGCGAGGCCCGCGCGGCCCTCATCGAGGCGGGCGCCGCCGAGTGTGGCCGCCTGCTTCCCGAGGCCGCGCCCGCGCCCGCGGCGCAGCCCCGGCGTCCCCGCCGCGAGCCGACCGAGGCCCGCGACGAGCGCCGCCGGCGAGACCGCCCCGAGCGCGCCGAGCGTCCTGACCGTCCCGAACGATCTGACCGTCCGGAACGGTCTGA
>JBJONS010000556.1:0-2755 GCA_046051725.1 Pseudomonadota bacterium
CCCCCGGCCGGGCCCGGGCGCAGCAGCAGGGGCCCTCCCGCCGCGGCGGCGGTGAAGGCGGCGAGGCGCAGCGCGGCCGGGGCGGCGGGGCAGCGGGTCTCGAAGGTGCAGGCGTCGAGCAGCACCTTGGCCAGGCCGCGCGGCAGCTTGTGGCGGGGGTCGTCGCCCAGCGCCTCGGCCAGGGCCTCGTCGACCGCGCCGTGCGTCCAGCGCTCTTCGGCGGCGACGGCGAAGATGGCGCGCAGCGCGTCGGCCTCGCCGATGAGCTTGGGGTCGTCGGGCGCGACAAAACGCGGCTGCACGGTCGTGCCGCTCACCTTGGCGGCGATGAGCTCACCGGTCAGCATCGGGGGCTCCTCTCGCGCCGTGGGCGGGCGGGGCGGGCGGCGCGGCGCTCAGCGGTAGGCATCGTGGCTCCGCCGCCGGTCGCTGGTGTGCAGCTCGCGGGTGCCCGCGGCCACGAGCTCGTAGAGCACCGCGCGCTTGCCGGGCATCGGCCGCAAGATCCGCCCGAGGCGCTGCACGTGCTCGCGCACCGTGCCGGTGCCCGAGAGCACGATCGCCACCTCGGCCGCCGGCAGGTCGACCCCCTCGTTGAGCACCCGGCTGGTCACGAGCGTGGGCAGGGCGCCCGCGGTGAAGGCCTCGAGCAGCGCCCGGCGCTCTTTCAGATCGGTCTGGTGGGTGATGCAGGGCAGCAGCAGCGCCCGGCTGACCCGGTAGGCGGTCGCGTTGTCGTGGGTGAAGACGATCGCCCGGCGGCCGGCCTCTTCTTGCAGCAGGGTGGCCAGCAGCTCGATCTTTTGGTCGTTGCCATGCGCGATGCGGCGGGCGGCCAGCCAGGCCTGGTGGGCGGCCCGGCCCTCGCGGCTGCGGGCGGCCGCGCGCAGGAAGTTGGTCCAGCCCATCGGGCCGCCGAGCTGCACGCCGGCGGACTCGACAAAGGCGCGGAAGCGGGCCTGGTGGGCGTCATAGTCGGCGCGCTCGGCCGGCCCGAGCGCCACCTCGAGGCGCACCACCTCGTACTCGGCGAGGTAGTCGCCCGACAGCTCGGTGATCTCTTTGCGGTAGACCACCGGGCCGACCAGGGGCACCAGCGCGTCCTCGCGGCCGTCGGGGCGCTCGAGCGTGGCGGTCAGGCCGAGCTGAAAGGGCGCCATCGCGCAGCGGGCGGCGGCGAGGGTGGCCGGCGCGGGCAGGTGGTGGACCTCGTCCCACACGATGAGGCCGAAGCGGTCGCCGTAGCGGCCGATGTGCAGGGCCATCGAGTCGTAGGTCGAGACGGTCACCGGCCGCAGCTCGTGCTGGCCCCCGCCGAGCAGGCCAACCTCGAGGCCAAAAGCGACCGAGAGCCGGGCGTGCCACTGGCTGACCAGGTCGAGCGTCGGGGCCACCACCAAGGTCGGGCGGGCGGCGGCCTCCATGCACAGCTCGGCGAGGTGCGACTTGCCGGCGCCGGTGGGCAGCACCACGGTGCCGCGCTTGCCGGCCGCCACCCAGGCCTCGAGCGCCGCCCGCTGGTAGGGCCGGGCGGTGCGGGTCGCGAGCAGCGGCAGGGGCAGCGGGGCCCAGCGCCGGGCCTCGTCGATCAGCGGCTGGCCGGCCGCGCGCAGGGCCAGCACCACGGCCGCGTAGCGCTCGGCCCGGCCGCGCCAGCCGCCCACCCGCTTGTCCCACACGAGGCCGTCGACCGGGGGTCCCGCCGCTTCGACGGCCCCGCGCTCTTCGGCATCGGCCGCGGGGGCCCGCGCCCCCGCCGCGTCGGCGCCCGCGCCCGCCGGGCACAGGCTGAGCGTGCCGTCGGCGAAGCGCAGCCGCCAGCCGGCCTCAAGGGACACCGAGCACCACGACGCCGGGCGCGACCCGGGCGATGTGCCCCAGCACCTCGGTGATCTCGGCGGGGGCCATCGGCACGCGCACCCGCAGCCCCTTGTCGGTGACCAAGACGAGCTGCTGGGGCGCGGCCTCGTCGACCTCGACCGCGCGCAGCTTGCCGTCGAGGTGGGCCATGCGCCCGGCGGCGACCAGGCTGTGGGGGGCCCGGCGCACCAGCTCGACCACCTGGCGGGCCCGCGCGCCGGGCAGGGCCCAGCCCACCAGCGCCACCGCCGCGCCGCCCAGCCCGAGGCCGCCGGCGAGCAGGGCCAGGGCCAGCTTGCCGACGAAGCCGGCCCGGGCCAGCTCGGGATCGGCGCTGAGCACCGGCGCGAGGCCGAGCGCGAGCCCGCCGATCTGCATCGCGAGGCCGTAGAGGACCGCGCGGCGGCGGCCGGCAGAGAACCCGCGCAGCACAGCGGCGCGCAGGGCGGCGTCGCTGCTGCAGAGGGCAGCGTTGGGGCTGCTGGACGTCACCTTCACCTCACCCATCGGGGGCAGGCGCCGCCGCGATCGGCCGGCGCCGGCCGCGGGGTTAGCGCCGCCGCCCGCCGGGGTCAACGCTGAACAGCGCGGGTCGGGCGCCCCTCTGGCCCCCCAAGGCCCGGGGCTCCCGGGGGGCGCGGCAGAGGCAGGGTCAAGGGCGGGGCCTCCTCCGCCGACACCGGGCATGGCCCTGCCGCCCGGAGACCCCATGCGCCCCCTGCTCCCCCTGCTCGCCCTCGGCCTCTTGTCCGCCTGCGGCGATGATCCCGCGAAGGGTCGCGGCGGACGGGGCGGCCCGGCCGACACCGGCGGCGCGGACGAGGCCGCGGGCAGCGGCGCGGACGGAGGAGCAGCCGGCGGCGCGGACGGCGGCGCGGACGGCGGCGCAGACGGC
>JBJONS010000557.1:0-5956 GCA_046051725.1 Pseudomonadota bacterium
TGGGCCAGAAGCGCTCGCCCGAGGCCGTCTTCTTGCCGCGGAAGCCCGGGCCGTACCAGCTCGCCTCGCCCGCCGGCATCGGCTTGTGCGCGCAGGCGGCGCCCAGCCACAGCGCGCAGAGCAGCGTCCAGCGGCGGATCATGCGCGCCTCCGCCGCGAGGCCAGGCCCAGCGCGCCGAGCAGCACGGCCAGCCCGGCCGGGCCCGCTGGCGCGCCGGCGCAGCCCGTCCCCTTGGCTGAACCCCCTCCGTCGGTGGGGTCATCGGCCGCGTCGACCTGGGCGTCGCTCCCGTCGGCGCCGCCTCCCGCGGCGTCTCCGCCGCCGCCTCCGCCCGCTCCTCCGCCCTCTCCACCCCCGTCGGTGGTGCCGTCGGAGGAGCCATCCGCGCCGTCGGCCCCGTCCGACCCGCCCTCTCCGCCACCCGGGCAGGCCGCCTCCAGCGCGGCCCGGCGGTGCAGCCCGAGCACGGCGAGGCCGCTGCCAAAGCCGAGCATCGGCACCGGGCCGGCGTAGGCGGCGGTGCTCGGCTCCATCAGCTCGGGCACCATGTCGTGGTTCTCGGCGGCCTGGTCGATGACCCAGGCCTCGAGCGCGCGGGCCTCGTCGAGGCGGCAGGCGCGGCGCAGCGCCTCGGCCAGCCGCAGGTCGACCATGATCCACTCGTGGCGGTCATAGAGGTCGCCGTCGTCGTTGCGCATAAAGCCGCTGCCGTGGGCCACCCGCAGGACCTCCCAGGCGTCAAAGCTCGCCGCCGCCTCGGGGCCCAGCGGGTCGATGAGGCCGAGGTTGATCGCCTCGACCGCCGCCAGGTCGAGGCTGGGCAGGCCGCGCTGGTGGTCTTCGAGGTTGGCGACCAGCACGCCGTCTTCCGACACGAGGTGTGCGCGCAGGCCGGCCTCGAGCTGGTCGGCGGTGGCCGCGTAGGTCGCGGCCCGCCCATCCCCAGCCGCGGTGGCCAGCTCTGCCGCGGCGCGCAGCCCGGCGACGGCAAACGCGGTGGTGTAGGTCCAGCGGCGCTGGCGGCCGTTCCAGTGCCGCTCCCAGATCGAGCTGTCGGCGATGATGAGGTCCCAGGCGGGGTCGACGCTCTCGACCAAAATGTCGGCCACGCCGTCGAGAAGAGCGGGCCGGATCGCGCTGAGGTCACCGCCGGCGGCCTGCACCGCGCCGGCCGCCCAGAGCACCAGGCCGAAGTTGTCGAGCTCGACGTTGGGCCCGGTGCCGTCGTCGTCCGACCACTCGGTGCCGTCGCCATAGGCCCGGCAGACCGAGAGCGCGTAGTCGTCCACCCCGATCAGATCGGCGTAGAAGCCGTTCTTCTCGTCCTGCAGCAGGAACGCGAGCGCGGCGGTGGCCGCCTCGACCTCGCCGAGCTCGGCGAGCGCCCGGATGGCGTAGGCGGAGTCGCGCGGCCAGGTGATGTTCCACTCGTGGCTAAAGCCACCGACCGGCGCAGAGTTCGGGAAGGACGCCACGATCTGGCCGAGCGCGTCGTCGGGCTCGCGCACCTGGGCCATGCGCAGGTAGCCCAAGGCCGCCCGCCACACGGCCTGCTCTTCGGCGCTGAGGTCGTCAGGCGCGTCAATCCCGTCGAGGTGCGCCGCCCAGTCGGCCCGGGCCGCGTCCATCAGGGCGGCGGCGCTGCGGCCCGCCGCCCACTCCCCCACCACCGGCGGGGCGGTCGCGGTGTCAAAACCCGCCGAGAAGGCCAGCACGTAGCCGACGGTGCGCGCCTCGCCGGGCGCGAGATCGCCGAGCTGCCAGCCCAGCGCCCCCACCCGGTCGTCGCCGCTGCCCTCGCAGCTGCGGTCGAGCGCGCCGCCGTCCTGCAGGCGGCGCCACACGTCGACGCAGGGGGTCAGATCGGCGTCCTCGGCCGGGATCATGTGCATGACCAGGCCGGTCTCTTCGCCCCACTCCACCAGCCCGCCGCCGCCCGGACCCCCAGCAATCCGCTCGCGGCGGTTCGCGCCGGCCCCATCTCCCCAGTCTGTGCCCAGGTGCAGGTTGTTGAGGGCGTAGAGCTCGACGTCGGCGATGACGTCAGCGCTGATGTTCTCGACCGTCAAGGTGTGCAGGGTGCCTGGCAGCTCGAGGTCCATCGGCGCGGTGTGGCGCTCGGTGAACCGCAGGCCGCCCCGCGCGCGCTGCACCTCGATGACCGCGTTGCCGTCGGTCGGCGAGAGCGCCGTGTAGGACGTCAACCAGCCGCTGCCCTCGGCGCTGCGGACCCCGAAGTAGGCGTCGTAGAGCAGGTCGCGCACCGGGCCGTCGCCGGGGCTGCGCACCTGGTAGACCCGGTCCGACCAGCGGTCGAGCACCCCGAAGCCCTCGGCCGATCCCGCGAAGGTGGTCACGGCGAGGCCATTGGCGATCGGCAGCCGGTGCACGCTGCGCCAGGGCTCGACCGCGGCGGCCGGCGGGCTGCCCGCGGCGAGGATCAAGACCAGCAGGCCGGTCTGGAGGAGGGGGACGCGGCCGGGCGGAGGTGGCGGGGTCATGGGGGCTCCTGCGGGGCGAGGCGCGGCTGACCGGTGCTGGCGCCAGGATATGCCGGCGGGCGCGCCGCACGGCGGCGCCTGGAGGTGCCCGTGGCCCAGGACCCCCCCGCCGGTGGACCCGGCGGCTCCCGCTTGGGCCGCATCGCCCGCCTCGGCGGCCTGACCAGCCGGGTCAGCGGCAGCTACCTGGGCCAGCGGCTCAAGGGCGCGTTTCAAGACAGCGACACCGCGCAGGCGGCGCTGCGCACGCTGCACCTCGAGAACGCCGAGCGGGTCGTCGAGACCATGGGCTCGCTCAAGGGCGCGGCGATGAAGGTCGGCCAGTCGCTGGCCCTGGCGGTCGACGGCATGGACCTGCCCCCCGAGGTCAGCGGGATCTTGGGCAAGCTCAACGACAAAGCCGAGCCGGTGCCGTTCCCGATCATCAAGGCGGCGGTCGAGCGCGAGCTCGAGGGGCCTCTGCACCAGCTCTTCGCGAGCTTCGATCCCCGGCCGCTGGGCACCGCCAGCCTCGCCCAGGCCCACGCCGCCACCCTGCCCGGGGGCCGGCGGGTGGTCGTCAAGGTCCTGCACCACGGCATCGAAGACAGCGTCGACAGCGATCTGGCGGCGCTGAAGTCCATCCTCGTGGCCGGACGGATGCTGCGGCGCCCGAAAGAAGAGATGGACGCCATCTTCGAAGAGATCCGCGAGCGGCTGCACGAAGAGCTCGACTACTACCGCGAGGCGGCCAACCTCGAGCACTTCGGCCGCTACCTGAAGGTCGACGGGGTCGAGATCCCCCGCGCGGTGCCCGAGCGCAGCACCGGCCGCGTGCTGACCATGGACCGGGTCGAGGGCCGCAACCTCGACGCGTTTTTGGCCGACAGCAGCCCCGAGGCCCAGCAGGCCGCCGGCGTGCGCTTGGTCGAGGCCTTCCACGCGATGTACTACGAGCTGCGGGCCCTGCACGCCGACCCGCACGGGGGCAACTACCTCTTCCGGGATGACGGCACCATCGGCATCCTCGACTTCGGCTGCGTCAAGACCTTCTCGCCGTGGTGGGTCGGCGACTACGCGCGCATGGCCCGCGGCCTGGTCGACGGCGACCGGGCGCTCTGCGTGCGCGGGGCCCGGGCCATCGAGGTGCTGCGCAGCGGCGACCCCGAGGCCGAGGACGCGCTGATGGCGCTGGGGCAGGCCATCTGCGCGCCGCTGCAGGTCGACCGCTTCGTGGCCGGGGCCGAAGACGACCGCACCCTCGACAACGTGAAAAAGGCGCTGGGGCCGGTGCTCAAGCGCAGCGACCTGCAAGGTCCCCGCGACCTGGTCTTCTTGCACCGCAGCTTGGGCGGCATCTACGGCATGCTGCGAAAACTGCGCTGCGACCACACCTACCGGGCGACCTTCCTCAAGTACACCTCACACGCGATCGCCGTGGCCGAGGGGCGGGCGCGCGACAAGGCCCCGGCGCTGGGCTGAGCGGGTGGGCGGGGACGCCGCGCAGATCCGCGCCTGGCTCGAGGACGTCGAGGCCTCGGCCAAGAAGCAGCGCTGGGATGACGAGCGCCCCTGGCGGGCCGACTCGCACGTCTGGGAGGAGGGTGGCCTGCCCGTCGTCGATCTGCACGATCTCGGCGCGGCGATCGCCCGCCGGGCCGCCGAGGTGGTGGCCGCCCGCGCCGATGAGCTCGAGGCCGGCGCGGTGCTGTTCATCGTCGGCAAGGGCAAGCACAGCAAGGGCAAGGCCGTGCTCGGCGAGGTCGTGCGCGAGGTGCTCGCCGCCCGCTGCCGGGCCGACGGCTGGCGCTGGGCCCCGGCCGCCGCCGGGCGCCTCGCGCTCATCGTCGACGAGCGCCGGGCGCCGCCCGCCGCCACCGGCCGCCTCGGCCTCGGCCTCTGGCTGCTGATCTTCACCCTGCTCAGCCTCGCGGTCTGGGCCTGCCTCGGGCTGCCCGGTGTGCGCTGATCCGGGCGCCGGCCCGCCGGGTCGGGCGCTGCGCACGCTGCTCTGGGCCCTGCCGCTGGCCGCCGCCGCGCGGCTGTGGGCGGGGCTGCGCCAGCCGGCGGCGATCGCGCCGCTGAGCCCTGCCGAGCTCAAGCTGCTCGACCCGCGGGCCTGGGACCCGCCGGCGGTCTGGCCGGGGCCCGAGGCCCTGGTCGCGCTGGTCGCTGACCACGCGAACATGCACCACGGCGGCTACCTCGCGGTGCAGCTGCTGTGCTGGGCGGTGGATGGGCTGCTGGTTGCGCTCGGGATCGACCTGCCGCTGGGCGCCCTGCGCCTCAGCGGGCTGCTGGCTGGCCTCGCCCTGACCGCGGCCTGGGCCTGGGCGGCGGCGGGCCTGCGGCTCGGGCCGGCCTTGGCGGGCCTCGCGCTCGCGCTGCCCCCGCTGTGGGCGACCCAAGGCTGGAGCCTCGCCTACGGATCGCACGCCGAGGCGGGCATTTTCGTCGCGCTGCTGGTCGGCGCCCGCGCCCGGGGGCGCGCGCTGTGGGCCTGCGCGGCGGCCGGGGCGGCGGCCGGCTTCGATCCGCTGCTGCTGCCCGCCCTGCTGCTCTGCGCGCCCGGCTGGTGGCCCCGCGGCCGGGCCGGCCCCGCGGCCTTGGCCCTGCTCGCCGGCGCGGCCCCCTTCACCCTGCCGCGCCTGCTCGCCGCCGGCCCGCGGCTGTGGACGCTCGGGGTGGCTGAGGGCCCCGAGACCCGCCTGCCGGCGCTGCTCTCGGGCATGGTCGACCCCTTTCAGCTCGGGGCGGCGCTGCGCGGGCTGGGCGCGGCGCAGCTCTTCCCGCCGGGCGCCTGGGACGGCCGCGGGGCGGGGCTCTCGGCCGCCCTGCTCGGCGCGCTGGGCCTCGCCGCCCTGCTTGGCGCCCCCCCTGCGCGGGCCCGGTCCGCCGGCTGGCTGCTGCGCGCCCTGCCGGTGGCGCACCTGCTGAGCCTGACGCTGATCTCGCCGATGCGGCCCCAGCTGCAGCACCGCTACCTGCTGCCGGTGCTCGGCGCGGCCCTGCTCTGGCCGGCGCTCGCGGCGCGGCGCCGCGGCGAGCTCGGCGCGCTGGCCGCCGCCCTGGCGCTGATCTTGGTGGGGCTGCAGGGCGCCCTGCACCTCGGCCTGCCTGCCCAGGGCGACGCCGCGGCGCGCGCCGCCTACCTCGGCCGCGGCCCGGTCCCCGCCTGGCCGTGGGCGGCCCAGCGGGCGGGCCTCGAGCAGCTCGACCCGGCGGGCGCCCCGGCCCTCGCCGCGCTGGCCGCCTGCCGCGCCGGGCCGGCGCCCGACCGCCAGCTCGCCGCGCTGGACGCCGATCCGATGTGGTGGGGCGCGGTGGGCGCGACCAGCCCGCGTTTTGGCACCGCCCGCCTCGGCGAGCCCGGGCGCCCCCCGCAGCCGGCGCATGACCTGCCCGCGCGCCTCGCCGGCGCGGGGCCGGACTTCCACTTTGGCGTCGGGGTCGGCCTCGCGGCGCTCGAGCCGGT
>JBJONS010000558.1:0-6004 GCA_046051725.1 Pseudomonadota bacterium
GCCGCTGCTGGGCGACCCCGGCGGGGCCCGGGGCCGAGGCGCTGCTCGACGCGGCGGTCCGCGGCGCCGCGGCGCCCTGAGCGCGCGGGGTCAGGGTTGGAGGGCGGCCTGCAGCGCGGCGAGGTCGAGCGGGCCCGGCAGCCCGGTCGCCCCCGGGGGGAGCTCGTCGGGGTGGGCGTGCAGCACGATGAGGCGGAGCAGCGGACGGTCGCGGCGCAGCGCAGGCCAAGCCGCGGTGAGGCCGCGCCGCAGCGCGGCGGCGTCAGCGATGACGGTGGCCGCGGGGGCGGCGGCCGCGGCCTCGGCCAGCGCGGGCAGGCCGTCGATCAGGCGCGCGGTGACCGCGGGGAGCGCCTCGCGCAGCAGCGCGGCGAGGTCGGGCTCCTGCAGCCACAGCAGCACCACCGGGGCCGCGGCCGGCCGCAGGCGCAGGGCCCAGCCGCCGGGGATCGCGCTCCACGCTCCGCCCCGCGCGTGGACCGCCGCGGCCAGGGTCTCGATGACCGCGGGCTCTGGCGTGGTCGCGTGCGCGGCGGCGCGGGTGATGCGGAGGCCCTCGGCGCCCGCGGCGGCGCCCTCCATCCGCCACTGCATCGGCGGGAGCGTGCGGATCGCCGCGCCGATCGCCGCGAGCTCCAGCGGCTCCAGACCCTCGAGCTGCGCGGGCTCCAGCGGCGGGCCGACGGTCCGGTGGGGGCCGAGCACCGCGACCAGGTCGTCGGCCAGGATCGCGGCGCCGGGGCTGTGCACGGCCGGGCTGCGCAGCCGGACCACCGCGCCGGCCAGGTCCCGCAGGCGGTCTGCGGCGGTGCGCACCCTGCTCAGCGCGCGCTCTTGGGCGGGCGGCGCCCCGCGGGCGCCGAGCTCGGCCTGTCCGAAGATGACCGTCAGCGCGTTGTTTAGCTCGTGCAGCACCACGCCCATCAGCGGGTCGGCGACCGCCGCGCCGAGGCCGGCGGCCCGGCTGCGCGGGCGCGTGGCGAGGGCCCAGCCGCCGTCGGGCAAGGGCAGGGCGTCGACCTCGAGGGCGCCGAGGCGCTGGGGGCCGGCGGTCGGGCGCCAGCCTGGCAGCCAGGCGGTGATCGGGGCGCCGGTCGGCAGCGGTGCCCCGTCGTGGCCCTGCGCGGCGCACACGCGCAGCTGCGGATCCAGGGCGATGAGGGCGGCGCCGCGGGCGAGCGCGGCGGGTGGGCTGAGGGCGGGCGCGGACATGGGGCCTCGGGGGGCGGCGGCGCGTCCCGCTGGTGGTACCAAGGGCGGGCCGGGCCCAGGCGCCCGCGCGGCGCGGCGGCCGCGAGGCACGGACGGGAAGGGGGGCTCGATGCCGAACTGGGGCCGAGGGGCGCGGCGCGCCGCGCTGGTGATCTGCTGCGGGATCGGGGCGGGCGCCCGTGGCGCGCCGCTCACGCCCGACCGCCGGGGGGCGGTGGCGCCGGACCGCAGCTTTGACCTGCTCAAGCTCGAGCTCGATCTCGAGCTGCTGCCCGCCGAGCGCGCGGTGGTCGGCAGGGCGACCTACCACCTCGCCCGGCTCTCGCCGGGGCCGCTGGTGCTCGACCAGGTCGACCTGCAGATCGCCGAGGTCCGGATCGGCGGCGAGGCCGCGCCCTGGCATGTGCGCGGCGCGTCCTTGGTCATCACGATGCCGCCGGGCGGCCCCGGGCAGCGCCCGCCGCCGGTCGAGGTGCGGTGGCGGGCCCGTCCGCGGACCGGCATGCACTTCCGTGCGCCGGGCCCGGGCAGCCCCGACCGCTACGCCGAGGTGTGGACCCAGGGCGAGCCGAACGACCACCGGCATTGGTTCCCCAACGTGGACCACCCCAACGACCGCTTCGCGTATGAAGGCAGGGTCAAGGCGCCGGATGGCTGGCGGGCCCACACCAACAGCGGCCCCGATCTGGTGAATTACCTCGTCATGGTGGCTGCCGGCACCTACGAAGAGGTGGTGCATCCGGCCGATCCGCGGCTCAAGCTGTGGGTGCCCCCGCGCACCGATCCCGAGGCCATCGCCCGGGTGCTCCAGCCGCTGCCGGCGATGAAGGCCTTCTTTGAGGTGCGCACCGGCGAGCCCTGGCCCTGGGAGGACTACCTGCAGGTCTACGCCCAGCGCTTCCCCTACGGCGGCATGGAGAACACCGGCGCCACCATCAATGACGCCGGGCAGCTGGTCGACGACCGGGTCGGCCACCGCCAGCGCACCGAGCGGGTGGTCGCCCACGAGCTGGCCCACCAGTGGTTCGGCGACCTGCTCACCTGCCGGAGCTTCCGTGAGCTCTGGTTGAACGAAGGCTTCGCCAGCTTCATGGAGGCGGAGTGGGAGGGCCACGCCCACGGCCCGCACGCCCACGCGGCGCGGGTCGACGCCTGGCAGCGCAGCGCGGCCGCCGGACCGGCCCTCGCTGGCCGGTTTTTCCACGCCGAGGGCGAGCCGGACTCTGGATCGGTCTACGGCAAGGGGCCCCAGGTGCTGCACATGCTGCGGCAGCTGCTCGGCGACGAGCTCTGGTGGGAGGGTGTGCGGCGCTACGTCGCCACGCACCGGCACCAGCTCGTCGAGACCAGCGACCTGCGCGTCGCTCTGGAAGAGGTGTCGGGTCGCGACCTGGGCTGGTTCTTCCAGCAGTGGGTCGAGCTGGCGGCGGTCCCGGCCCTGACCGTGCGGGACCGCTACGAGGATGGCGTGCTGGTCGTCGAGGTGCACCAGCAGATCGACGAGCAGCGCCCGCGCTTCACCCTGCCGGTGGTGGTCGCGGTGGGCTTGGCCGACGGGGGAGAGCAGCGCGTCGAGGGCTGGCTCGAGGAGGAGCGCCTGCAGCTGCGGCTGCCGCTCGCCGCGCCGCCGGCCTACGTGGCTTTTGACCCCGACGGTGGCCTGCTCGCGACGGTTGATCAAGTGCAAGACCCGGCGTCTTGGGGGCGCCAGGCCCTCGCGGCGAGCCCCCTGGCCCGGCGCCGCGCCCTGACCGCGCTCGGGCAGACCGACGCGGTGCACGCCCCGGCCGCGGTGTTGGCGCTGGCGCCGGCCGACGAAGAAGAGCGCCACCGGCTCGTGCCCCTGCGCGTGGCGGCGGCCGAGGCGCTCGGCGAGCAGCGCGCCCTCGCCCCTCTGCTTGGTGCGGCGGCCGACCGCTCGGCCCGGGTGCGGATCGCCGTCGCCGGCGGCCTCGGCAAGATCGACCGGCCCGAGGCGCGGGCCCAGCTCGACCAGCTCGTGCGCCAGGACGCCAACCCCGACGTGCGGGCGGCGGCCCTGCGGGCCTTGGCCGAGCGGGACCCGGCCGCGGCGCTCGCCCACGCGCGGCGCTTGACCCGCCTTCGCGACGTCGAGGAGCAAGACCTGCGGGCCGCGGCGGTCGGCGTGGTCGGCGCCCACGGCGCGGCGGCGGACCTCCCGCTGCTGCTCGACCCCGGCGCGCCCGAGCGGGGGCGGGTCGACGGCCTGAACGCGGCCGCGGCGCTCAGCCGGCGCCTGCCTGCGGCTGACCGTGAGCGGACCGCAGAGGCGGCGGCCCGCTTCGGCGCGGCCATGCTGCAAGACGACGATCTGCGGACCCGACAGGGGGTCGGACGTGCGCTCGGCGCGCTCGGGCACCGCGCCGCGCTGCCGGCGCTGGAGGAGTGGCGACGCTGGGAGCGCGAGCCCGAGGCCCGGGCGATCGCCGCGGCGGCGGTGGCGGCGATCCAGGCCGGCGCGCCGCCCGCGCCCGCGCCGCCCCCGGGCTGGCTCGGCGAGCTCAAGCTGCTCGAGCAGCGGGTCAAGGCGTTGGAGGCCGAGCTGGAGACCCTGCGCGGCCCGCCCGCGGCTCCGCCCGCGCCCTGACCGGGAGCCGCGGGGGCGGGCGCCACGCTCAAACATCGATGTTACGGTGGTGTTTGAGTATCTTGTGAAGGGTTCAGGGGCCGGCCTCGCGCGGGGGGCCCTCGCCCGGCGCGCCATCTCCCGGCGCGCCATCGGTGGCGGCGCCCGCAGCGGCGGCGCCCGCGCCAGCGCCACCCTCCTCCGCGGGCGGGGCCTCTCCCGCGGGGACGCCGCTCAGCCGAAAGCGGGCGCGGATCGGCAGGTGGTCGCTGATCGCGCTGTGCTCGCGCAGCACCGCGGCCTCTTCGAGCGTGATCGGCCCGCCATAGAACACATAGTCGATCTTGCGGTCCGCCTCTTTGGCCCCAAACGGCAGGTATGTGCGGATGTTTGGGTCGAGCTGATTCGGGAAGATCTCGTTGAAGCGGGGCAGCAGCTTGCCCGCGGGGTTGGGGTCGTCGGCGTAGAGCTCGCCTTCGACCGCGAGGCGCTTGGGGTCGTCGCCGGGCGGCAGCAGGTTGAGGTCGCCGGCCAAGATCCACGGCTGGTCGGGTGGGCGGCTGGCCATCCACTCGACCAGCGCGTCGACCTGCATGCCGAGCGTGCCGTCGCCGAAGGAGAAGGCCGAGAGGTGGGTGACCGCCACCGCCAAGGGCGGGCCACCGCCGGCGATCGGCAGCTCGGCGGTGAGCAGGGCCCGCTTGAGGTTCAGCGCCTGGACGACGCGCGGCTCGTCCATCAGCGCGAGGGCGTGGCGCTGGGCCCCGCCGTGGGCGACCCGGCTCAGCACGCCGAGCTCCATGTCCACGCGGCCGAGCGGCCGGCTCAGGGGCTTGGGGACGAAGCGGGCGAGGTGGTAGGGCGTGGCCGAGGCGCAGGGGGTGGCGCCCGCCTCGATGTAGGCAGGCAGCTGGTCTTTGCGCCCCGTGCGGTCACTGTCGCGGTCGATCTCTTGCAGCAGGTTGATGTCGGCGTCGACCGCCTCGATGACCCCGCTGATCGCCGCGACGGTCTCGGCGACGTCGGCCGGCGGCACCCAAACGGCGTCGCCGCCGTCATAGAAGAAGTGGTGCTTGCGGCTCGCGCCGTACTGCAGGTTCCACGACAGCACGGTCAGGTCTTGGCCCGGCTGCAGGGTCGGCGGCGCGCCGCTGCATTGGGTGGGCACCGCCTCGACCGGGGCTGGGTTGTGTTCGGTGGCGAACACAAAGGCGGCGAAGGCACCGAAGGCCACCACCGGCAGGGCGAGGAGCCCGGCGAGGCCGAGCAGGACAGGGCGGGCGTTCATGGGGCTCCCGAGCGAAGGCGCGGGCCCAGCCTACCAGACGGGGGGCTCAGCCCGTGCCGGGGGCCCGGTCGGCCGGCAGGCGCCCGGCGAGCTGCTCATACATCTCCCGCACCTGGTACCGATCGGCGCGGGCCATCCGGTCCATCGCCGGCTTCGGGTGCAGGTTGTAGTAGCCGGTGATGGCATAGGGCAGGTGGTAGCCCCAGCGCAGCTCATCGTTGAGGCCCGCGAAGGTCTCGATCAGATCGAGGATGGGCGCGACGTCGTAGCGCGGGTTGTCGAGGTAGAACAGCAGCAGCTCGAGCGGGCAGTTCCCCGCGCCGCGGCCCATGCCCATGATCGTGGCGTCGACGAAGTCCACGCCCTCGTCGATCGCGGCGATGGTGTTGGCGAAGGCCTGCTGCTGGTTGTTGTGGAAGTGGACGCCGACCTTGACCGCCTCGCCCAGGTAGTTCATGTACTTGTGGACGAGGTAGCGGACATGGTGGGGGTAGAGCGCGCCAAAACTGTCGACGATGGCGACGTTGTCGACGCCCGTGCCCTTGAGGCGCAGCAAGAAGCGGTCGACCTCGTCGGGGCCCAGCGTCGAGATCGCCATGACGTTGACGTAGGTCTCGTAGCCCTTGCGCTGCGCGTCCTCGAGCAGCCGCAGGGCCTCGTCGAGCTGGTGGGCGTAGGTCGCGATGCGCAGGGCCTGGGTGACCGAGTCGGCGGCCGGGGGGATGTCCTGGGGCTCGATGCGGCCCGCGTCGACCATGGTCGCGAGCTTCATGCGCGTCTCGGAGATGACGTCGCGCAGGTCATCTTCGTGGCTCGTGCGCCAGGGGCCCACGCCGGGCTCGCCCTGGCCGCCGCGCACGCGGTAGCCGATCTCCATCGTGTCGACGCCGGCGGTGGACAGCGCGCGGAAGACCCGC
>JBJONS010000559.1:0-12522 GCA_046051725.1 Pseudomonadota bacterium
GGGCGGAGACGGCGGCGGTGGTGTGGACGACGATGGGGACGGCGTCCTCGCAGAGGACGACTGCGACGACGACGACGCCCGCATGCCGACCGGCGACGCGGACTGCGATGGTGTGGCCACCGCGGATGACTGCGATGACCGCGACCCGGCGCGCGGGAGCACCGCCGACGACCCCGAGTGTGACGGGTTCACCCTCCACGGCAACGGGGTGACGGTGCTCTGCCCGGACGTGGCGGTCGGCGCGGTCGGCGTGGCCGGGGGCGCCACGTACACCAAGTGGGATGAATTCGACCTCCGCGTGCTGCCCTTCGAGTCATCCCGCTGGGAAGGCGCCTGCACCAGCGGCATCGTCGACATCTCGTACATGTTCGACGGCGCCAGCGCGTTTGACCAAGACATCCGCAGCTGGGACACGAGCAGCGTCACGACCATGGCCAGCACGTTCCGCTCGGCCAGCGCGTTCAACCAAGACATCGGCGCCTGGGACACGGGCAGCGTCACCGACATGACCCACATGTTCAGCGCCGCCAGCGCGTTCAACCAAGACATCGGCGCCTGGGACACGGGCAGCGTCACCGACATGACCAGCATGTTCAACGGGGCCCTCGCCTTCAACCAAGACATCGGCAGCTGGGACACGGGCAGCGTCACGAGCATGACCAGCATGTTTGAAGCCGCCCTCGTCTTCAACCAAGACATCGGCGGCTGGGACACCAGCAGCGTCACCAACATGAACAGGATGTTTGTGGCCGCCGGCGCCTTCAACCAAGACATCGGCGGCTGGGACACCAGCCGCGTCACGGGCATGTCCAGCATGTTTGAAGGCGCCACGGCCTTCAACCAAGACATCGGCGCCTGGGACACGAGCCGCGTCACGGACATGAGCAGCATGTTCCAGAACGCCCCCGCCTTCAACCAAGACATCGGCAGCTGGGACACGAGCAGCGTCACGGGCATGAACAACATGTTCTTGGTCGCCATTGCCTTCAACCAAGACATCGGCGGCTGGGACACGAGCCGCGTCACGATCCTGTCGAACATGTTCCAGATGGCCCTCGCCTTCAACCAAGACATCGGCGCCTGGGACACCAGCAGCGCCGTGGACATGACGGGCATGTTTGCCTACGCCCCTGCCTTCAACCAAGACATCGGCGCCTGGGACACCAGCAGGGTCACCGAGATGCTTGGCATGTTTCGCTCTGCCGGCGCCTTCAACCAAGACATCGGCGCCTGGGACACCAGCAGCGTCACGAACATGACGGGCATGTTTCGCACCGCCGGCGCCTTCAACCAAGATCTGAGCGGGTGGTGTGTGACCCAGATCTCCGCGCCACCGTCCGCCTTCGACGAGGACGCCAGCCGTTGGGTCGAGCCCCGGCCCGTCTGGGGCACCTGCCCCTCGCCCTGAGCTGACCGGTCCGTGGTCGAGCGCGGGTCGCCCGGCCGACCGCGGGGGCCGGCGCAGCCGGCGTCGGCGGAGCCGACCGAGCCGGGCGGTCGGCGAGCCCGCCCGTGGGCGGCGCGCCGACCGGGGCCCCGGCGAAGCCCAGGCGGGGGGCCGAAGGCGCCACGGCTGGAGGGGTGGCCGACCGTGGCCCCCCGCTGAACCGCAGGTACAGCTTTCGGCGCGCGCTACGGGCAAGAGCAGGCACGCCAGGACTGCAGTGGCAGACGTCCGATGCCCGCAGCCCGCGCCCGCCCCGCACCCAGCCCTCGCCCCCGCACCCTCCGCCCGACCCCGCGCCCCGCCGCCCCTCCCGATCCCGCCCGCCGGCCGAAGCCCGGGGTTAAGCGGCCCGCCCCGCCGCCTCCCACCCCGAGCCGCCCATGACCGCCCAGCCCATCCGCCCGCTGCTCGACCTGCCCGCCGACGTCCAGAAGGTCAGCTTCGTGATGTCGCTCGGCCGGGCGATCAACGACCCGGCGGGCACTTTTGAGCGCTATGCGGTCACACCGGCGATGGTGCGCAACTTCCGCGAGGCGCTGGGGCAGGTGAAGGGCGCGCTCGACAGCCAGCGCGGGCAGCCGGTGTTTTTGCGCGGGGCCTTTGGCTCGGGCAAGAGCCACTTCATGGCCGCGCTGACCCACCTCATCGCCGGCGCGCCCGAGGCCCTGTCGCACGAGAAGCTGCACGAGCTGGTCGACCTCGCCAAGGCGGTGGCCAGCAAGCGGCTGCTGCAGCTGCACTTTCATATGCTCGACAAGAAGAGCCTCGAAGAGGCCATCTTCGGCGGATACATCGAGCGGGTGCGGGCCCTGCACCCAGACGCCCCCCTGCCCGCGCTGTGGGCCGACGCCGAGGTCTTCGACAACGCCGAGCAGCTGCGGCGCGCGATGGGTGACGAGCGCTTCTTCGCCCAGCTGGGCGGCGGCGCGGGCGGCGCCGCGGCGGGCGGGCTGGCCGGCTTTGGCAAGCGGGCGCCCGCCCAGGGTTGGGACGCGGCACGGTACGAGGCGGCGCGCGCCTCGGCCGACCTCAGCGTGCGGCAAGGGCTCTTTGACGCGCTGGTGCGGAACCTGCTGCAGGCCTACGCCGGCCGCACCGACCGCTTCGTGCCGCTCGACGCTGGCTTGGGCGCGCTGTCGCGCCACGCCCACAGCCTCGGCTATGGCGGCGTGGTGCTGTACCTCGACGAGCTGATCCTGTGGCTGATGACCCAGACGGCCGACCCGGCCTTCGTGCAGCGCGAGATCAACAAGCTGGTCAAGCTGGCCGAGGCCGGCGACGAGCGGCGACCGGCGCCGATCATCAGCTTCATCGCGCGGCAGCGCGAGCTGCGCGAGGTGATCGGCGAGGCCAAGCTGGGCGCCGAGCGGGCGACCATCGACGAGACGCTGGGCCACCACAAGGCGCGCTTCTCGACCGTCGAGCTGTCTGAGCGCAACCTGCGGGCCATCATCCCCGTCAAGGTGGCCCGGCCGCGCGACGCCGCGGCAGCAGGCCAGATCAAGGACGCTTTTGAGCTGTTTTGGCGCAAGGCCAAGGGGGCGATGCCGACCCTGCAGGCCGGCGACGCGAGCCGCGAGGAGTGCGAGCAGGTCTACCCCTTCACCCCGGCGCTGATCCAGGTGCTGGTCGCCCTGTCCGACCGCCTGCAGCGCGACCGCACCGCCGTGCGCATCTTGACCGAGCTGCTCGTCGAGCATGAGCCCGACCTGCTGCTCGGCGAGGTGGTCCCGGTGGGCGACATCTTCGACCTCGTGATCTCGGGAGAGGACGCGGTCGATGGCGAGAGCACCCAGGCCTTCGCCCGCGCCCGCAGCCTGTTTATGCACGAGCTGATGCCCGCCGTGAAGGCCAAGAACGGCACCGATGGCAACGGAAAGTGCCAGCGCGAGCGCGAGGGGCACCCGGTGCGGATCGGCTGCTCGGGCTGCCCGGTGCTCGGCTGCCGCAACGACCTGCGCCTGGTCAAGACCGCCCTGCTCGCGGCGCTGGTGCCCGCAGAGGCGACCATGCGCCAGCTCACGGTCAGCCGGATGATCGCGCTCAACTATGGCGCGGTGCGGCTGCCGACCGCGAGCATGGAGATCCACGCCGTCAGCACCATGCTCCAGCGGCTGAGCGCCTCGGTCAACGCGGTCACGGTGGGCAAGGGAGAGGACCCCGTCGTCGAGATCAGCCTCCAGTCGCTTGACCTCGGCAAGCTGCTGCGGCGCTACGACACCGTCGACACGGGGACCCGCCGGAGGGGCCTGCTGCGGGCCCTGCTCTGGCAGTGCCTCGGGCTCAAGGGAGAGGCGGGGGCGGTCGAGCACGAACACAAGCACCACCAGGTCAGCCGCGGGGGGCAGGTGGTGTTCACCAACGTGCGGACGGCGGGCGACGACGAGCTGCGTTGCCCCGACCGGTACCGCTGGCAGCTGTTGGTCGACTTTCCCTTTGACGACCCCGGCCACACCCCGCAAGACGACGAGGCCCGCCTCCGCCAGTTCACGCAGGGCGGCGCGCGCGAGATGACCGTGGTCTGGCTGCCCGATTTTCTGAGCGAGGCCGGCTTGGCCGCGCTCGGCGATCTGGTGCGGTTGACCGCGATCGTCGAGGACGGCGCGAAGAGTGAGGCGATGGCCGAGATCCCGCTGAGCTTGCACGCGCAGGCCCAGCAAGAGCTGCAGGCCATGCGGGCGCGCAAGCAGGCGCTGCTGCAGGACGCCCTCGCGGTGGTCTACGGCGTGTCCTCGCCCTCGGCGAGCACCGACACCTTCATCAACCGCGAGCGGACCGTGACCGACCACGTCCGCCTGCTGTGGGGCGGCGGAGAGGTCTCGCTCTCGGGCCTCACGACCCTGGTCGACGCCCGCGACCGGGTGATCAACCGCCTGCTCGACGCGCGCTACCCGCGCCACCCCCCGCTCAAGGCGGCGCCGTCCGCGGCGCGCGTGGGGCGGCTGGCGGGTGTGCTCGAGCGGCTGTTCACCGGCGCCGACGAGATCATCGACCTCAGCGCGGATGAGGCCGAGGTCTGCGAAGAGATCGGCGATCCGCTGGGGCTGCTGACCGCCCGGGGCACCCGCAAGGCCAAGCGGCTGACCGCTCCCCTCGAAGAGATCGAGCGCGCACGGGAGCGCGAGGCGGTATCGGTGCCGACCATGCGGCACCTCACCGGGTGGATGGACCCCAACGACGACCGGGGGCTCACCCCGCCGCTGGCGGGGCTCATCGCCTGGGCCTGGGCGGCGTTCACCCGGCGAGAGGCGCGGCAGGGCGGGAAGCTGATCGAGGCGAGGGACTGCGCGAAGCTCGACATCAGCACCACCTTCGTGCAGCCCCCGATGCCCACCGCAGCCGACTGGACGGTGGCGGTGAACCGGCTGATCGCCCTCGGCGTGCAGGTCAGCTCGGCGCCCCTGAGCCCGCGCAGCCTCGCCGGGCTGGTCGAGCCCATGCGCCAGCTCGGGCTGCGGGCAGAGTCCGCCGCGGCGGTGCGGCTGCCCGCGCGGCTGCAGCAGCGCTGGAACGAGCTGCACCCCGAGGGCGCGCCCGCCGGGCCGGCCCGCCTGCGCACGGCCCAGGCGCTCGCGGCCTGGATCGAGGCGGCCCGCACCGGCGTGGGCGGGGGTGCGGGCCGCGAGGCGCCCGCCGCGGCGGTGACCGCGCTCGCGCAGGCGCCCGAGGACACCTCGATGGCCGCCATCGGCCGGGCCCTTCAGCGCGCCGACGCGGTGGCGACCGCGCTGGACCGGCACCGGCTGTGGGGTGAGCTCGACAAGCTGCGGGCCGCGACGGCAGAGCCGAGCCCCCGCGTCGAGGCCATCCTGCTCCAGCTCCGCGACGCGCTGGGCCGCGATGAGCTGGTCGCCGAGCTGGCCCCGGCCCTCGACGCGCTCGCCGTCCAGGCCGACGCGCTCAGCGCCGAGCGGATGCGGGTGGCGGCCGAGGCCGAGCAGCGGTCCGCCGCCGAGCGGGCCCAGCAGCAGCACGCGGCGAAGGAGGCGCAAGCGGCGCGGGCGGCGCAGGCGCGCGCCGAGGCCGAAGCGGCGGCGGCGGCGGAGCGGGCCCGCGCGGCAGACGCGGCCCTCGAGGCCGAGCGGCGGGCAGCAGCCGAGCGTGCGGCGCGCGAGGCGATCGAGGCGCAGGCGCGGGAGCAGGCGCTGGCGGCGCGGGAGCGGGCGCTCGCCGCGCGCGAGCAAGAGGCCGCGCGGGAGGCTGAGGCGAAGGCCGCGCGGGAGGCCGAGGCGAAGGCCGCCCAAGAGGCCGAGGCGCGGCGCGCGCCGGCGTCCACGGTCGACGCGGTCGGTCGGGCGGCTGCCCCGGCCGAGGCAGCGGCCTCGTCGATCACGCTGAACATCGCCAACGACGATGATCTCGAGGACTGCATCGCGACGCTGCGCGCCCTGCGGGGCAGCGGCAAGACCCTGACGGTGACCGCGCGGGTGAAGGCGTGAGCGCGCTGCACGAGCGCGAGCTGCTGGGGCTGCTCGCGCGGGTGCGCCAGCGCGACCACGAGCTGCTGCCGGTGGTGGTCTCGGGCCGCCTCGCCGACTGCCCCCCCGAGGGTCGGGTGCTCGACCTGCAGGGCCAGCACTGGACCGCCCTGCAGGTCCGCGGCGAGCTCGGGCTGCGGCGGGCGCTCCGCCAGGCCGAGCACGACACCGCTCTGGTGCTGTTGGTCGATGAGGACCTGCAGCTGCCCATGGATCTGATGCCGCGGGTCGCCCAGCGCCGCGTCCACTTCGTCGACCAGCAGAGCCGCCTGCTCGACCTGTTCGGCGCCCGCGACGTCGAGCCGGGGCTGGTCGGCGCGCCGCTGGCGCGCGCGCTGCTCGCCGACCCGCCCGAGGGGCTGCGGCCCAGCGGCGCCGCCCGGCTCACCGCCGACGCGGCCTGGAGCGTCGCGGCGCAGGGCTGGCTGCGGCTGCGGCCGGCGGGTCCGACCGGGGGCGGGCCGGTGGGGCTCTGCCTCGCGGGGCTGCGCGGACCGGAGCTCGGGCCCAGCTTCGCGGCCCGGCACCCCGCGCTGCGCGAGGGGATGCTGGCGCACTGGGCCAAGACGCGCGGCGGCGCGGTGGCCCGGGTGATCGGCGAGGCCTGGCTCAACGGCGACATCGTCGCGTTGATGGGCCTGATGATCGTGTGGGACGGGGCGCGGCGGGCCGGCGGGGCCACCGTGCCGGCGGTGCGGGCGGTGGCCTCGTTCATCCTGCGGGGAGACGAGGGCAAGCCGACCGCCGCGCGGGTCTGCGGCGCGCTGCGCGATGAGCAGGTGGTCGGCCAGCTGATCGCCGTGCTGGACGACCTGATGGGTCAGTCTGGGGTCGAGCTGCCGGCCGAGATCGAGCGCAGCCTGACCCGTGCCGCGCAGCAGCTGCCCGACCTCATCGAGGCCCAGCAGGCCAGCCCCTACCTGCCGGCGGCCCTCGACCACCAGCTCGGGCGCCTCGGCGACGCGCTGGAGCGCTTGGCCAGCGGCGAAGAGGCCCGGATGGGCGTGCACGACGCGGCGCTGCAGGCCATCGACGCGCTCAAGTGCGCCGAGGCCCACCGGCTCGCCGGGCAGCGGGACGAGGCGCGGGCCATCGTCTCGGTCGCCCGGGCGGCGACCCGGCTCGGGCTCTGGTTGCACACCCCGCGGGGCAGCGCCAGCGACAAGACCGCCGAGGCGCTGGCGGTCTGGTACCTCGCCGAGGGCGCGTGGGTCGATCGCTGCCGGTCGGCCGTGCAGGCGCGGCTCGGCGCAGACGGCCCCCTGAGCGCGGGCGCGCGGGCGGTGCTGCGGGCGGCGGACGCCGAGCGCCGCCGGCTTGACCAGCGCTTCGCCGACCAGCTCATCGAGGGCACCCGCCTCGACAGCCCTGGCGAGGGCGTGTGGGCCCTGTGCCAGGTGCTGCCGAAGCTGGTGCCGCCGCTGCTCGCCGAGGGCAAGCGGCGGGTGCTGGTGCTGCTGATGGACGGGATGAGCGTGCCTGTCGCCCTCTCGCTCATCGAGGGCCTGCCTGAGCACCGCCTCACCGCGTGGCGCGCCCGCGGAGAGCCGGCGACCGGGCCGCGCGGGCTGCGTCCGGCCCTCGCCGCCCTGCCCACGCTCACCGCGACCAGCCGGGCCTCGTTTTTCGCGAGCAAGCTGCTGGCCAGCCACGGCGATGAGCCCGAGCGCAACGACGTGCGGCGCTTCGCCGAGAACCCGCACCTGCAGGGCTTCACCGCGCGGGGGCCCCAGCTCTTCTTGGGGCAGACGGTCGGCGCGGGCGGCGCGCTCTCGCCGGCGCTGAGCGCGGCCCTCGCCGATCCGAAGGAGCGGGTGATCGGCGCGGTGATCAACGTGGTGGACGATCAGCTCGACGGCGCAGAGCAGCTGCGGCTCGACTGGAGCCAGACCCAGCAGATCCCCCTGCTGACCGCGCTGCTCGAGCGCTGCGACGCATACGGCGTGGCGGTGCTGCTCGTGAGCGACCACGGCCACGTGTCAGCGACCGAGCGCATCCCCACCGGGCACCTGCGCGCGGACGGTGAAGCATTCGGCGGGAAAAGGTGGCGGCCCGTCGACGCGGCGGAGGCGGCGGCGGCCCGGGCGGGCGTGCCCGGCGGGCTGCGCGCAGACGAGCGGCTGCTGCCCGAGGGCTGCTGGCGCCCCCCGGGCAGCGCGGGGGTCGTCGCCCTCTGGCCCGAGGCTGTGGGCTACAACGGGGTGGGCGGGACCCATGGCGGGCTCAGCTTGGCCGAGGTCGTGACGCCGGTCGGGCTGCTGGTCAGCGCGCGCCAGCACGCCGAGGCGGACACGGACTGGGCGCCCGCGGCGGTCGAGCCCCCGGCGTGGTGGGCGCTCAAGCGGCCCGTGGTGCGGGTCGTTCCCACCGCACCCCCGCCGTCGAACCTGCTCTTTCAGCCGCCTGCCGCGCCGCGGGTCACGGTGGTGCCGGTGGACCGCGGCGAGCACCCGCTGGCCCAGGCGCTCCGCGCGAGCGAGCGCTTCCAAGCCGAGGCCAAGGACAAGCCCGAAGAGCTGCGCGCCTTCGTGCTGCGGATCGTCGACCGGCTGGCGCGCGAGCCCCACGGGCAAGAGCCCTATGGCGCGGCGCTCGACGCCCTGGGCCTCGCCGTCGCCGGGCGGCGGGCCGACGGCCAGGTGCGTGCGGCGGCCAACCTGCTGTGCGCCGGGGGGCCGCCGATGCTCGAGCTGGACCGGCGGGCCGACCGCCTGCGCTTGGATCGCCTGACCCTGATCGCCGAGTATGGTCTGCCGACGGAGTTGTGCCATGACCTCCCCTGATCTCGCGCGGGTCAGCCCCGTGGTGCGCGACGAGCTGATCGACGCGCTGCGCTGCGGCACCGTGCCCCGCCGCGGGCTCGACCTCATCGCGGTCGGCGTCGAGCGCTTCACCGACATGCTCGCCGACGAGCTGCGGGCGGTGTCGCTGGGCGGCGCCCGGGTCAAGGCGGTGCGCGGCGACTACGGCGCGGGCAAGAGTTTTGTGGCCCGGTGGTTTCAACAGCGGGCGCTGGACGCCAATTTCGCCGTCGCCGAGATCCAGCTCGGGCAGGTCGAGACCCCTCTCTACAAACAAGACGTGATCTACCGCAACCTCACCATGGCCCTGCGCACCCGCGAGACCGACCGGGGGGCCTTCCAAGGTCTGGTCAGCGACTGGTTGCTCTCGCTCGAAGACGAGGCCATCGCGCAGGGGGCCCCCGCCGACGACGACGAGGCCCTGGCCGTGGCGGTGCAGGGCCTGCTCAGCCAGCGCCTCGCCGCGGTCAGCCGCACCCTGCCCGCCTATGCCCAGGTGCTGCGGGCCCTGCACCGGGCGATGATCGACGACAATCCCGATCTGATCGACGGCCTCACCGGCTGGCTCATGGCCCATCCCAACGTCGCGGTCGACGTGAAGCGCCAGGCGGGGGTCACGGGCACCCTCGACCACGCCAGCGCCGGCCCGGCCCTGCGCGGGCTGCTGACCCTGCTGCGCCAGCGGGGAAAAGCGGGGCTCATGCTCGTGCTCGACGAAGCAGAGACCCTGCAGCGCGGCAATGAGCAGCAGCGCGCCCGGTCCTACGAGGCGCTGCGCAAGCTCATCGACGACATCCACGGCGGCGCCTTCCCGGGCCTCTACCTGCTGGTCACCGGCACGCCGGCGCTGTTCGAGGGCCCGCGCGGCATCAAGTCGCTGGCCCCGCTGCATCAGCGGCTGGATGTGTATTTTGGCGACCCCGCCTTCGACAACATGCGCGCGGTCCAGGTGCGGCTGCTGCCCTTCGACGTCGAGCGCCTCGTCGCCCTCGGGCGCCGGGTGCGGGCGGTGTACCGCTGCACCCACCCCGCGCGGGTGGCCGAGCGGGTGGACGACGCCGTGCTGCGCGGGCTGGCCGAGGCGGTGAGCGGGGCGCTGGGCCGGGCCCGCGGGGTGATGCCGCGCCTGTATGTGCGCCGGCTCATCGACGGGATCATCGACCGGGTCGACCAATACGAGGACTTTGACCCACTCAAAGAGCTGGCGCGGATGGGCTTCTCGCCCGCGCAGATCGCCGAGGCCGAGGCCGAGCAGGCGCGGGGCGCGGCGCTGGCCCTCGACGACATCCCGCTGGACCTCGACGGACCATGAGCTTCGACCTCCTCCACCCGGCGCTGCAAGCCCAGATCGTCAACCAGCTCGGGTGGCAGGCGCTCCGCCCGGTGCAAGAGCAGACCATCGCCGCCGTCGTGGGCGGCGCAAACTGCGTGGTGCTCGCGCCCACCGCGGGCGGGAAGACCGAAGCGGCGATGTTCCCGACCTTGTCGCTGATGCACGCCGGAGGCTGGACCGGGACCAGCGCGCTGTACATCGCGCCGATCCGCGCGCTGCTCAACAACCAAGAGGAGCGGCTGCGGACCCTGACCGGGCTGCTCGGCCGGACCGCGGCCAAGTGGCACGGAGATGTGTCCGAGGCCGCCCGGCGCCGCTTCCTGGCCGACCCGGCCGATCTGCTGGCGATCACGCCAGAGTCGATCGAGGCGCTGCTGATGTCGCAGCGCCTGCCCGGCCGGCGCATGCTCTCGGGCGTGCGGGTCGTGATCATCGACGAGGTGCACGCTTTTGCCGCCGACGACCGGGGCGCGCACCTCATGGCGCTGCTCGAGCGCGTCGCCGAGGCGGCCGGCCACGACCTGCAGCGCATCGGCCTCTCGGCCACCGTCGGCGATCCTGCGCGCATCGTCGGCTGGCTGTCGGGCAGCTCCGCCCGCCTGCAGGTGGTGGTGGACCCCGGCGGGGCGCGGGCCGAGCCTGAGGTCTGCCTCGACTTCGTCGGTGGCGTGGCCAACGCGGCGCACGTGATCGACGCGCTGCACCCCGGGCGCCGCCGGCTCGTGTTCGTCGACAGCCGCCGCCGGGTCGAGGAGCTGGGCGCGGCGCTGCGGGCCCGGGGGGTCTCGACCTTCTTGTCGCACAGCTCGTTGGCGCTGTCGGAGCGGGCGGCGGCCGAGCGGGCCTTCGCCGAGGAGCCCGACTGCGTGATCGTCGCGACCAGCGCGCTCGAGCTCGGGATTGACGTCGGGGACCTCGACCACGTGCTGCAGCTCGACGCGCCCAGCTCGGTGTCGTCGTTCCTGCAGCGCATGGGCCGCACCGGGCGCCGCGCCGGCACGCGGGCCAACTGCACGCTGCTCTGCACCAGCGACGAGGCGCTGCTGCAGGGGGCCGGGCTGCTGCGCCTGTGGGCGGGCGGTTTTGTGGAGCCGGCGGACCCCGATCCCGCCGCGGCGCACGTGCTCGCGCACCAGATCCTCGCGCTGAGCGTGGCCGAGGGCGGCTGCCGGCGGGCGGGCCTGTGGGCGCTGCTGCGGGGCGCGGCGCCTTTTGCGTCCTTGGACGAGGCGACCCTCGACGCGCTCGTCGATCACATGCTTCGGCACGACATTCTGACCGAGGCGGACGGACGGCTGCTGCTCGGCGCCGAGGGCGAGCGCCACTTCGGGCGGCGCCACTTCCAAGAGCTCACGGCGGTCTTCTCGACGCCCCGCGTGCTGACCGTGGTGCACGACGGCGCGGAGATCGGCTCGGTGGACGCCTTTTTCCTCCAGCAGGCCGACACCGGCGGGCCGGTGCAGTTCACGCTGGCCGGCCGCGCCTGGCAGGTCGAGCGGGTGGGCTGGCGCCAAGGGATCTGCGTGGTGGCGCCCGCGAGCGGCGGCGCCCCGCCCCGCTGGCAGGGGACCCCGCGGCTCTTGCACCGCCCGCTGTGCGAGGCGATGCGCGCGGTGCTCTGCGCGCCCGAGGACGCGGCGCCGGCCCGGCACCGGTGGACCCGCCGGGCGACCGAGCGGCTCGCGCGGATCCGCGCGGAGCACGCCCACCTCGACCTCGCCGCCGACCCGCAGCCGCTCGAGCCCGACGGCCCGCGCCTGCGCTGGTGGACCTTCGCGGGGGGCCGGGCCAACAACCTGCTGGCCGCGGCGCTGCGGGCGCAGCTCGGCGAGCGGGTCTCGGTGAGCAACCTGCACGTCACGCTCGCCGACGGCGCGGCCAGCTCGGACGTCGCGGTGCGGCGCGCGCTCCAGAACACCGTCGTCGACGACGCCCTCGCCGCGCAGGCCGCGCCCGACCTCGCGCGGGGGCGCCTGAGCAAGTTTGAGCGGTGCCTGCCCGACAGCCTCGCGCGGGCCCTGACCGCCCGGGCGCTCACCGACCGGACCGGCGCGCAGGCGGTGCTGGACCGGCAGCGGGCCGATGGGCCGAGCGCCTCGGCGCCCGAGCTCAGCTGAGCCCGCTCAGCCCGACCCCGCGCTGTCCCACCTCGCGCGGTCCCACCCCGCGCCGTCCCACCCCGCGCGGTCCGACCTCGCGCGGTCCCACCCCGCGCCATCCCACCCCAAGGGCAGCGCCCCACCCCACCCACAGCAGCCCAGCCCTTCGCGGCGACCCCTTCCTCGCCCACCACAGCCCCAAAACGCGCCGCCTCCGGGGGGTTTCCAAAGGGGGGCCATTGCGCGCCGCTGCGCGGCGCATCGCCGCGCAACGGCGGCGCGCCGGCCCCCCTTGGCGCGGGTCGCCAGGGGCCGCGCCGGCCCCTGGCCCGGGGGCCTGGGGGCCGGAGGCCCCCGGCATCCA
>JBJONS010000560.1:0-7944 GCA_046051725.1 Pseudomonadota bacterium
CGCCGGCCTGGGCCGGGGCGAGGGCCAGCAGCAGGGCGAGGGCCGCCGGGCTCATGCGCAGCCCTCGGGCGCGTCGGCGCAGCGGGCGATGGCGGCGCGCAGCTCGGCGGCCTGGGCGAACAGCTTCGGATCGCTCATGCCCACCAGCAGGCGGTCGGCGTCCTCGAGCGCGCCGGCGCGGAAGTGGGCGTAGGCGAGGCCGTAGCGCAGCGCCTCATCGCTGCGCAGCAGGCCGACCCGGTCGAGGCGCTCCTCGAGGCCCGCGGCGCGCTCGAACTCCTCGCCGTCCAACAAGATCGCGAACCGTTGGCGGGTCTTCTCCTTCGGATCTGGCACCCGACCGTTCCACAGCAGGGCGGTCTCGGTGCGGCCCGCCTCGCGGTAGAGCTCGGCGACCTCGTCGGCCCAGGTCGGGTCGGCGGCGGCCACCGGCTCCAGCGCCCGGGCCGCGGCGAGGGGCTGACCCAGCGCCCGGTGGGCGGCGGCGGCGCGCGCCCGCAGGTCGGGGTCGGTCGGCGCCCGCAGCATCGCGCCCTCGAGCAGCAGCAGCGCCCGGTCGGGGGCGCCGCTCCGCCGCAGCAGCTCGGCGAGGCTGGCGGCCTCGGCGGGGGTGGCGGCGGCGTCGGCCAGCAGCAGCTCGGCCCGGGCCAGCGCGTCCTGGGAAAGGCCGAGCTCGGCGAGCAAGATGACCTGCTGGCGCACCAGCTCGCGGTCGGTCGGGAAGCGGCGCGCCCCATCCTCAAGCGCGCGCAGGGCCTCGGCGGGGCGGCCGAGGTCATGCGCCGCCTTGGCGCGCACCCGGGGGGTGCCCGGCAGCGCCTCGGCCGCGGCGCCGCCGAGCGCCAGGGCCTCGAGCGCCCGGTCGGGCGCCTCGGCGAGCAGCTCGGCCCGGGCCAGCGAGAGGCAGAGGGCAGGGTCGGGCGCGGTGTCGGCGGGGCGCAGATCGAGGGCGGCCCGCAGCGAGGCGGCCGCCGCCGGGCCTTCACCGCGCTGCAGGTGCACCAGGCCCATCAAGCGGTGGTAGCGGGCCGGGTCCACCCCCGGGCCGTCGGGCTGGAGCGCGGCCAGCTCGGCGGCCGCCCGATCGAGGTGGCCGTCGCTGAGCAGCAGGGCGGGCAGGGCCAGCGGGTCGGTGGACGGCGTGGTCGCGCGCGGCGCCGCGAGGCCCGCCCCGGCGACCAGCAGGGCCAGTCCGAGCGCGAGGGGGGCGAGCGGTCCGAGCCGCAGCGGGAGCGTGCTCATGGGGCCTCCAGGTTGAAGACCACGGGCTGGGTCACGCGCACAGAGACCGGCCTCCCCTCATATTGACCGGGGCTGAACCGCCACTGGCGCACCGCCTCGGTCGCCGCGGCGTCGAAGACCCCCGGCGGCTGGCTCTCGAGCACGCTGACCTCTTGAATGGCGCCGTCCACGCCGATCAGCAGCGAGAGGGTGACGCTGCCGCTCAGGCCCCGGCGGCGGGCCGCCTCAGGCCAGCGCGGGGGGACCTGGCTGAGCGGCTGCGGCGGCTCATCGACGCTGGCCGCGCTCATCACGGCGTCGGTCACCGGGCCGATGAGGCCCGCGGCCTCGGCGCCCACCGCGCCGGGGCTCAGCGCGTCCAGGCCGAAGCTGAGACCCGAGAGCGCCGCCCCGAGCATGGGCGCGGGCGGGGCTGCGCTTTTGGCGGCGGACCGCGGGCGGGGGCGCGGGGCCGGCGCCGGCGGGGTGGTCTTGGGCGGAGGCGGCGGGGCGCTCAGCGCCACCGCGCGGCCCTCGCCCGCCTCGCGCGGGGGCGGCGGTTGGTTCATGACCAGGACACCGCCGAGCATCAGGGCCACGCCGAAGGCCCCGGCGAGCGGCGGCGCGACCCACCGCAGCGGGCCCCGGCGCGGCGGCCCGCTCATCCGCCCGCCTCGCCGGCCTCGGCGGTGGTCACGACGCCGACGTCGGCGGCGCCGCCGAGGCGGGCCTGGTCGACGACCTCGATGAGCCGCTCGGCCGAGACCCGCTTGTCGGCGATGACCAGCACCGAGCTGACGTCGCCTTCGCCGAGCGCCTCGCGCACCCGGGCCTGGACCATCCACGGGCGCACCGGCGCGTTGTCGAGGAAGATGGCGCCGGTCTGGTCGAGGCTGATGCGCAGGGCCTTGGCGCTGGCGGGGCTGCCGCTGGCCGCGCCCGGCCGCTGGATGTCGACCTTGCTGTCTTTGACGAAGGTCGTCGAGACCATGAAGAAGATGAGGAGGATGAACACGACGTCGATCAGCGGCGACAGGTCGACGTCTTGGCCGGCCTCGGGCGGGCGGCGGAGGAGGCGGCTCATGCGGCCGCCCGCAGGGTGGTGCGCAGCATGAGCTGCTCCTCGAGCGCGTCGAGCTCGTGGTTGAGGTGCTCTTGGCGCTGGTCGAGCGCCCGGCCGATGAGGATGCCGGGCACGCTGATCACGAGCCCGAGCTGGGTGGTGAGCAGGGCCTCGGCGATGCCCGCCGCGACGCCGCCGCCCTGGGTGTAGAGCGCCATGTCGGCGAGGCTCTGAAAGGTCTCGATCATGCCCATCACGGTGCCGAGCAGGCCGAGCAGGGGCGCGACGGTGACCGTCGCGCGGACCAGCACCTTCCCCTCGTCGAGCTCGGCGCGCAGCGGGCCCACCGCGGCGGACAGATCGAGGCGGTGGAGTTTTGGGCGGACGCAGAGGGGCATCAGCGCGGCGACCGCACGGTCCCGCACATCCGATCCCGTCGGTGCGACGCCGGCGGCCCGCGCGGCCCCGAGGCGGGCCGAGGCCTCCCCGCCGCGTCCCGTGCGCAGGGCGAGGGCGCGGTGGGCCAGCGCCCCCCAGAGCAGCGCGGCGCAGATCGCCAGCGGCCACATGACCGCGCCGCCGCTGCGCCAGAGCTCGGCGACCGCGCTCATCGGGCCGCGACCGCGTGCAGGTTGGGGGCCTCGTCCCGGTCGGTGGCCTTGCGGTCCCCGTCGTCGTCGGGGCCGCCCTGCTCGTCGTCGTCGCCGTCCTCGCTGGCCTGCATCGCCAGCGCGTTGATCACCTGCAGCGCCGCCTGCTCGATCTGGCCGAGCACCCCGTCGGCCCACGAGCGGGTCAGGTTGCCGAGCAGCACGCAGGGGATCGCGACGATGAGGCCAAACTCGGTGGTCACGAGGGCCTCGGAGATGCCGCCCGAGAGCATCTTGGGATCACCGGTGCCATACTCAGTGATGATGTCGAAGGTGCTGATCATGCCGGTGACGGTACCCAGTAGGCCGAGCAGCGGCGCGACCGCGGCGATGACCAAGATGGCCGCGCCGAAGCGCACGATCGGCGGCTGGACCCGCAGGATCGACTCGGCGGCGAGGTCTTGCAGGGCGTCCCGGTCGCCGCTGCCCGCGCGCGCGGCGCCGGCGAGCAGGTCGCGCAGCACCCGGGCGGTCGGCCCGGCGGCGGTGGCCACCGCGGCCTGCGCGGCGCCGAGATCGCCGGCCAGCACGGCGGTCGACACCGCGTCGCCGAGCGCGGCCCCGCGGCGGGCCAGGCCCAGCGTCAGGGCCCGGGCGGCGGTGAGGCCGGCGGCCACGAAGCCCAGCGCCAAGATGACGTAGCCGACGAGGCCGCCCGCATCGAGGGTGTCTTGGAGCGTGGTCTCTTTGCGCTCGGCCATGGCGGCCTCAAAACCTTCGACCACGAAGGCCTCGGCCCGGGGCGGCGCCGCTCCGCCGACCGCGGCGGCGGCCAGGTCCGGGGCGGCGCCCTCTCCGCCGCCCGCGGCGCGGAGGCCGAAGCGCCCCTCTCCCAGCGGCATCAGGCTCCCGCGTCCCTGGGGAGAGACCCCCCAAGCGGCGATCCGGCCCAGGCGCACCACCTCCCCCTCGACCGCCTCGCCGGTCGCCAGGAAGAAGGTCGCTGGGGTCACCCGCAGGCTGCGGTCGTGGGTCAGCTCGGGGAGCGCCCAGCCGAAGGCCGAGGCGAGGGTGTCTTCGGGAGGGGTGGCCGTGTCGACCTCGAGGTTGGCGGCCTCAGCGGCCTGGGCGACGGTGCTGCGCAAGAGCTCCTCGCGGTCCAGCGCGGCCTGGCGGGCCTCTTCCCGCTCGCGCAGCTCACCCTCGAGCTGGCTGGCCCGGCGCTCCAGCCCCAGCAGGCGGCCCTGCAGCCCGTCGAGCGCGCGCTCGGCCTCGCGCACCCGCTCGGCCCGCTCTTTGCTGACCTCGGCCCGGCGGCGGGTCAGCGCCTCCTTCTCGGCGAGCAGGAAGGCGACCTCGCGCTGGTAGGCCTGCTCGAGCGCGTCCTCGGCGCGGGCCTGGGGTCCGAGCAGCAGCGCGCTGAGCGCGGCGGGCAGCAGCAGGTGGATCATCGCGCACCTCCGGCGAGCGGCAGGGTGAAGGTGCCGGTGTGGATGCCGCGCTCCAGCGCGTCAAAGAGCGCGAGGGCGGCGACCCGGTCCTCCTCCGCGTCCATCGGGCGGAAGGTCCACCCCGCGCCCCCGCGGGCCGCGAGCCCCACCCTCCCATCGGGCGCCCGCCAGTAGAGGGCGACCATGCCGAGGCGGGCGATGTCGGCGAGCAGCTCTTGGCCGTCGACGGTGATGACCTGGCGGTCGAGGCCGGTGGTGCGGCCGAGGCGGCGCTCGTCTTCGACGAAGGCCCAGAGGCGGGCCGCGACCTGCTCGGGGGTCTTGCGCCCGTCGTCGAGCTGGGCGCGCAGCTCGGTGAGGGCGGCGGCGCGCTCGGTCGCGCGGAAGGGCAGGCCCTCGTCGACGTGCGCGCGCAGGGCGTCGATGTTGCCGACCAGGATGCCCCGCAGGGCGTCGCCGGCGGTCGGCAGCTGCGCGGCCCGCAGCTCGGCCTCGGCGCTGAGCAGGCGCTCGAGCCGCAGCTCTTCGCGCCGGACCTGAACCTCGAGATCGACGCGCTGGGCGTTGATCGCGCGCAGCTCGCCGCGCAGCGACTCCTTCTCGACGTCGAGCTCTTGGTGCAGGGCCTCGACCTCGGCCCGCAGGGCCGCGAGCCGGGCCGCCCGCGGGTCGGTGTCGGCGTGCCCGATGAGCGGGGAGAGCAGCAGCAGCGGCAGCAGGCGGCGGAGAGGGCGAAGCACGGGGCCTCCGGGGGGCTGAGACCTGCGGGGTCTGTCGAGAGGTCAGCGCGGGGGACGCCGCGGGCGCGTCCCCGTCGCCCTGCGCGGACCGACCCCCGCGGGCCGGCCCGCCGCGGCGCTCAGTTCATCGCGGCCGTGGTCCAGCCGGTGGTCCAGTCGCCGCCGGCCAAGCAGCCCGCGGTGGGCAGGTCGCCGCTGGCGGTGAAGCCGCTGAAGCGCAACGGGCTGGTGGCCACGTTGCCGTCGCCGCTGAGGAAGCCCGCCTCGAGGCTGGCGTCACTGGGCTCCTCGTCGTCGACGGCGAAGTTGGTGGCGCAGGCCAGCACGCTGTTGGTGATCGACAGGCCGGTGGCGCCGTAGGTGGCATCGTCGTCGACGTCGAGGCAAGCCTTGCCGAAGCCCGACAGGATCAGGCCATCGATGTCGGCCGAGGTGCCGCGCCGCAGGGTCATGCCCACCCCCTCTTCCGCGGCGCCGATGATGGTCAGGTTGCGCAGGGTGGGGGTGCTGCGGGGCAGGGCGTTGTTCTCGTCCTCGTTGTTGTCGGCCTCGATACCACGGTCACCGATGTCGGCGCCCTGCTGGATGCAGACCTCGCTCGCGCCCCCGGTCCAGCCGTCGGTCCAGTCGAGCTGGTCGTCGCCCGCGCCGGTGATGAGCAGGTGGTCGGCCTGGACCGTGCCGCCGAAGAACTCGACGCCGTCGTCGAGGTTCATGTGGACCTGGACATAGGAGACCGAGGTGCCGCTGCCCACGCCCTGCAGCGCGAGGCCGTTGACCTGGTTCTCAGGCGTGATGTCGATGCCACCGAACTCGATGCGGACGTACTTGAGGCTGCCGCTGCTGTCGGTGGGGTCGTCGCCGCCGTAGGTGCCGGCGTCGCCCTCGCTCTCGGCCTCGCAGGGCAGCGATTCGCTGGTGCCGTCCGAGCAGTTGTTGATCGGCGCCTTGCCGTTGACGATGATGCCGCCCCAGTCACCGCGGCTGCGGCTGCCCTCGGGCAGGGCCGAGGTGAAGATGATCGGCGCGTCGGCGGTGCCCTCGGCCACGATGCGGGCCCCGCGTTGGACGGCGAGGAAGCCCTTGGTGGCGTTGTCCCCGTAGATCACCGTGCCCGGCGCGATGGTCAGGGTGTTGCTGTTGCCGGCGCTCTCGGGGTCGCCGATGAATACGCCGCCCGACAGCAGGTAGGCCGGGCAGGCCTCGGGAGAGAGGCTCAGATCGCTGGTGTAGACGCCCGAGAGCGTGGTCAGGCCGTCGACGCAGTCGCCGCCGCTGCCGCCTTCCCCGCCGCCGTCACCCGCGCCGCCATCACCCGCGCCGCCGTCACCGGCCGTGCCGCTGTCGCCCTCGTCGATCTCTTTCTCGCCGACACAGGCGCTGATGACCATCGGGAAAACACAGAGGATGAGTTTTGAGGTCCGCATGTCGGTCTCCGTGGGAGGGCCGGCGCTCGGCCGGACTGGTGGTCTGACGCGCGGAGGGTATTCTTCGGATGGTGGCAGGGTAATGACAGGGCGGTGAGAGCAACAGACCGGCGTGAGGTCGGCATGAGATGTTGCGGCCCCGTGCCCCAGAGCGCCCCGTCTGGCCGCGCGCCCGCCCTCTCCCTGTCATCCTTGTCTGGACAGTGTCAGGCGGGGTGGCGGTGGGGTCGGCCGGACGGGTCTCTCCCCCGGACTGAGCGGGGGG
Organism: Pseudomonadota bacterium; assembly: GCA_046051725.1. GTDB lineage: Bacteria > Myxococcota_A > UBA796 > UBA796 > UBA2385 > JAEUKK01. The sequence goes on from JBJONS010000560.1 coordinate 6,758, forward strand.
AGTCTCTGCCGCGCCGCGCCGGCGCCCTCGTCCTGTCACACCGGTCCCGAGGGTCCTGGCCGGTCGGCCGCGGTTAGGACGATCCGGGGGATCGGATGGGCGGTCGGGGGCGGGCACAGCGCGGCGGGCGGAGGGCGCAGGGGCGCGCGCTCGGCGCCCTGTCGCTGGCGGTGTCCGCCTGTGGACCGGCGCCCCTCCCGGCCAGCGCGGCGCCCTGCCCGCCCGGCATGGTGCTGGTCGAGGGGGAGGGGATCGTGGGCCTGGATCCCGCGGCGGTGCGGATCGTGCCGCCCGGCCCCGGTGGGCCCGCCGACCCGGCGGCCTGCGGGGACGCGGCCCTGTGCTGGCTGCAGACCGACCTCGTCGACCCGATCCTCGCCCCGCGCGCGGCGCAGCTCGCGCCCTTCTGCGTCGACGCCTGGCCCTTCCCGGGCGCGGGCGCCCGCTACACCCACGACGGGATGACCGCCTGGGACGCGCAGGCCCTCGACGCCCTGCTTCGGGGCGGTGGGCTCGGCGGGCGGCGGCTCTGCACCGCGACCGAGCTGCAGGCCGCCGCGGCGGGGCCGCGCGCGAACCTCCCCCTGATCTACGGCCAGCGCGTGGATCCCGCGCGCTGTGACGGGCTTGAGGCGCGGGACGGTCGGGTCGAGGCGCCCATCGGCGTCGATCCGGCCTGCGTCAACCCCGAGACCGGCGCGGGCGAGTACTTCACCCGCCACGCGCACTGGGTCGTGGCTGACGCCGCCTTCGTCGAGGCGGCCTGCCCCGCGCCGCCGTGTCGGGCGGCCGGCAACCGCCCGCTCCGGCCCGGGATGTTCGTCGTGCTCGGCGGGACCGGGCGCCTCGCGACCCGCCAGCTCCCGCTCAGCCCCCACACCTGGCATGACCACGGCGCGCCGGCGCCGGCCGGCTGCGACGCCATGGGGCACGACGACCAGCCGGCCGTCTGCGCCGACCCCGACCCGGCCTGGCGGGCGCCCACGCCGGCGCTGGCCGCCGAAGAGGCGCGCTGGCAGGCCATCGTGGATGAGGCGCGCCGCAGCGGGAGCATGACCGCGGCCTTGGAGCGGGGGCTCGGCCGCGCGGTCTGCCCAGCGCCGCCGGGCGCGGCGGGGGAGGTGCCCGCGCCGCAGGGCCCGGGGGACGGGCGCGGCGCCCCGGTGCCCGCGGGCCGCCCGCCGCCA